>JAEDOK010000173.1 GCA_016302005.1 Oscillospiraceae bacterium
TGCCCACGCAGACAGAGCCGCTGATTCAACAGGACATGTCCCCGCCCTACAGGGAATGCAAATCATAGCGCCGCCCGTGTGCAGGTTTCTGTACATGGGCGGCGCTTGCGGTTATGTCTTCTTTTTATGCTTTCCGAAAAGGACCATGCCGATGACGACCGACAGCGGGACGGCGAGAATGACACCGGCGGAGCTTGCCAGCGCCTGCACCATCTCGACGGAGAAGAAGGTCGAGCTCATCAGTTGACGGAACGACGGTGCCAGCGAGGCAAGATAGATCATCAGCACGAGGCTGCTGCCGACCAATGCGAGAATGAGGGTGTTCGTCATCGTGCCGACCATGTCGCGCCCGATGTTCATGCCGGATTTGAGCAGCTCCTTGCGGGAAAGCTCCGGATTGACCGCGATCAGCTCGTTCATCGCGGAGCTGATGCTCATTGCCACATCGTTGACAGCGCCGAGGGCAGCGATCAGAATGCCGCCGACGAGCAGATCACCGATTTGCAGCGAAGAAAGCGGTGATTGCCCCTGCTTGATCTGCAAAAGTGCCTCAATGTGCGGTTCGGCGGAATACATCAAAAAACCGTTGACTCGTAGAACCTTACAGGCAAGCTGACCGAACAGCATGGCAAATGCCACGCCTGAGAGCGTGCCGAGAATCGCGCAGACGGTCTTCCGGTTGACACCGTCGAGGATCACAAATTCGACCACCGTGACAAAGGCGCACAGACCGAAAATGGTCGATAGTGTCGATGCGCCGCCCAGGAGCAGGGGAATGAGGACGGAGAAAACACACAGAATGGTCAGACCGAGACCGAGCAGCGACTTTGCGCCTACCTTTCCTCCAACAAGAACCGTGATAAGGAGGAAGATCAGCACGACCCAAAGCAGCGGCGCGGTGCGGTCGTAGTCCTGCAACTCAATGCCGTCAATCTCGCCGTCCGTTACGCTGTAGGTGACGACGACACTGTCGCCGACCTCCAGCACTGTGCCGTAAAGGTAGCTGAGGTTATTGTCAAGCTGGTAGCGGGCACCTTCAAAATCGCCGCTTCTGAGCTCTACCGTGATGACCTGCTTGCCGACGGGAACATCCTCGACTGCCTGTTGCCCCTGATAGACACCGTCGTCGATGGAGATGACCTCCGCACTTTCATAATAGGTGCCCGTGTGGACGGAGGATTGCGGAACGGACTCGGTCTGCTGCGCCTTTCCGTACGCGATGAGAAAAACGACGGCGGCGAGCAGCAGAATAAAAATCGAGAGACTTTTGGAGAAGCTGCGGTCTACGCGCGCGCGCAGCTCACTTTGTGCTGCAAGCGCCTGTTCACGCTGCTTTTTTGTGCCGCTGATTTCCGCCGCCTGCGGAAGGCAGCGGAGGGTGCGCAGCGCAAAAAAGACCATTGCACCGCCTCCGACTGCCGCAAGCACAAGCGTTGCGGCAGGGATGATGCGAAGTGTGCCGTGGACGATCCGGATGATCAGCACCGTGAGTGAGAGCAGCGCGCTGATCGCACCGACGGCTGCTACGGTGAACCAAAGCGGTTTTCGATATTTCATGGGATGCCTCCTAAAAGCTTGCAGAGCAGAGTGGTTACAGAAGCGGAAGAATTCATCAGCTTCCGCAAGGCTCTTTGCTTGTCTCTTATTATTATAAAGAAGTGCGCGGAATCTGTCAAGAAGAAGCGGTTTCATTCGGAATGACAGCAAAATAGACAAAAGCGCGGAAACGACTGAAAATACTGAGAAATTTAAGAGAAAACATAATTGTAACAGGATAAAATAAAGGCTTTTTCCAAAGAGATTTTGTGATTCTCCACAAAAATCCAAAAACAGAAAACAAGAACCGTTTTTGCTATGGCAATTCAGCGCAAAGTGTGTTATGATTGGTGTATCACTATAGGTATCTCTGCGCGTTCACACGGACGCGGGAGACATACCTGCAATTGATAAGGAGGAAAAACTATGAGAAAGCAGTTCAAGAGAGTGATCTCCGCGCTGATCGTCGCGGTGATGATTCTCGCAATGCTGCCTATGGGAACGCTGGCTGCTGCGGAAGAATACCCCGCAACGCCGATCGGCGGCATTCCCGAAGCAGGAAAGCCCTTCGTCATTTACGCCCCCTCGGCAGGTGTAATTATGGGCTCCGAAACGAACAACGGCAAGACCCCCGGTTATGCCGCAGTTACCAATGAAGAGGATGCGTCTCTGAAGATCACGGCAGGCTCCGGTCTGTTCTATCTGGTCAACAACGGCGACGGCACCTATTACCTGACCTGCGGCGGCAAGTACTACACCG
>JAEDOK010000042.1 GCA_016302005.1 Oscillospiraceae bacterium
TTGGAACGCTTTCGCCTTTTTCTCAGTCTCACATCATTGACAAATGAACAAAACAGGAAAATGTTTCTCGTTTTCCGTTTTTCCCGACAAAAGCGTGATTTGATACAATCGCAGGCAGTTCTGCTTCCATGGCGCGGATATCATTTTCTTATTTGCGGTATTTCTCCAAAATTGCAATACAAAATGCCAAAATGTTAAAAATCTGTGCAATTTGGGTTGACAGGGTTATTGTCTTCTGCTATACTATTTTTAGAAAACTACCGCCTTGTTACGGTGTCTTGCGCCGTGAGGGGGTGCTTTTACTATCATAGAAGGAGAAAACAGTATGGAGCAGTTTAACGACGAAACCACTCCTCTCAATCCGCAAGAGGAAACCCCCATTCCGCAGCAGCCAATGTATCAGGCACCGTATGCACAGCCGGAGCAGGCACCCGCAGCTCCGGAATATCAGACGCCTCCCGTACCTCCCACCCCGGAACAGCCGATTTACGGGCAGCCGATGTATCAGCAGCCCTATACCCCTGCCCCCGCGCCGAAGAAAAAGAACATGTTGAAAATTGTGCTGCCCATTGTGATTGTTGTTCTCATTGCGGCAGCCGTTGCAGTGTATTTCCTGTTCTTCAGCAAAACGCCAATTGACAGCATCGACCTTGACGACGCTTCGTTGACAATGGAGATCGGTGATGTGTATACTCTTGATTATGAAATCACCCCCGATGACGCAACGGAGCTGGAATTGACATGGAAGTCTGACGATAAGAGCGTTGCCACGGTGAAGGACGGCAAGGTTACCGCTGTCGCGGAAGGTACCTGCACCATTACCGTTACCGCAGAAAGCGGCGCGAAGGATACCTGCGAGATCACCGTCAATCCGCTGATCTCGAAGGAGGACGAACGGCTGCTCGGCAGATGGGAGGTCGCAATGACCTATTTTGACGGGGAGTTACAGCCATTCTACAACACCTCGACCTACATGCTGCTGAACGAGGACATGACCGGCGTATTCTATCTCGGCGACAGCACTTATTACATCACCAGCTGGGGCTTTAAACAAAGCTCCGACGGCACGGATCTCTACAATGTTGTGATGGAAGACCTCGGCACAGTCAGCTTCGGCTATTCCACGGATTCGAGCAGCGCACTGTACGGCAATCTTGTTTTGATCTTGGATTCGGACAATATGCTGATTTTTGAGCGCTGACGCGCCATAAAAATACGGTGAGCTTACCAAAAGAGGCTCACCGTATTTTTTCAAAGAACCGTGTCATTCTGAGGGATCGGCGACGGGTGGGCGCGCTGCTCTGCGCGATTTCCCGTTGCCCCGCCGTGGATCACAGGCAGCTTCGGGTCATGCAGTTCACCATGCCGCTGCGGTGCTTTTTCCGGATGCTCCATATAAATATCCCCTCCTACCGTAGTTTTCCGTAGGAGGGGCTTTTTATGCGAAGAAAGGATTCCAAAAACAGCCGTAGGCAAAGTAAGCCCGGATCGTAGATGCGATTATTTGTTTTTTCTTTCTACCCCAACTTTTGACACGAGCCGATATAAACAAAAAATCCGAACGCATTTCCAATCGGAAATAAGTTCGGATTTTTCATGTATGGTGGACCTGAAGAGACTCGAACTCTCGACCTCTCGGATGCGAACCGAACGCTCTCCCAGCTGAGCTACAGGCCCAAATATTTGATTGTGCGACCAGAAAATGAAACTTCCTGCCGCGTGCCTGTCTATTATAGCATATTTGCGGGAAAATGCAATCCTTTTTTTCTGATTTGGCGGAACTTTTTTCTTTCTTCTGCGTCCTGCTGGCGGCGTGGCGCCGTTCCCCAACACGAAATGCTTGCGTTTGCGCGGAAAGCATGGTATGATATGCAGGAAGGAGGCGGTCTTTATGGACGATCAACGGAACAACGGCCTGCCCGAGGAGCAGACTCCGCCCGATGGCAACACCATCTTTTTTACGACGCCTACGAAAGCGCAATGGAGCGAGCAGGAGCTGGAAGCCCCCGTACGCTTTGACACAGATGCGTATGATTTGGAAGATGCCCTCCCCGAGGGCGCGCAGGAGCTTCCGCTGCTCTTTCCGGAGCAAGAGGAGACTTCCGAGGAGAAACCTTGCTACGAGGGGGAGCCTACAAGGGTCGAACGCCCGAAGAAGCGGAAGAGATCAACGGCGCGTAAGGTACTGCGCGTGTTTGCCGTCATCGGGAAGCTGCTGCTTGGCGTTATACTCGCCGTGGCGGTGCTTGCCGCAGGACTGGTCGGCTACCTTACCGTGACGGAATACAATCCTGCGCACGCCGAGCTTGCGGAACGGGGCGCAAATAATACGCTTGGCAAGCTTACCAAAACAAATCTGCGGCTCGTTACCTTTAACACCGGCTTCGGCGGCCTCGGCGAGGACGCGGACTTCTTTATGGACGGCGGTGAAGGCGTAAATCCGACCTCACAGGAGACGGTTGAGCGGAATATGATCGGTATTGAGGAAATTCTGAGCGAACAGAACGCCGATATTCTGCTGCTGCAAGAGGTTGACACCGATTCTAAGCGCAGCTTCCATCTGAATCAGTGGTTGCAATATGAATATGACCTTGAAGATTATGAGACGCGCTTTGCAATGAATTATTCCTGCGATTATGTGCCCTATCCTCTCAACGACCGCATCGGAGAGGTACACTCCGGCATTGCGACCTACAGCCGCTACGATATCACCTCTGCGACGCGCTATTCTCTGCCCTGCCCGTTCTCGTGGCCGACGCGTGTGGCAAACCTCAAGCGCTGTATGCTCGTCACCCGCACTCCCATCGAGAATAAGGAGCAGGAGCTGGTGATCGTCAACTTCCATTTGGAGGCGTACGATGACGGTGAGGGCAAAGCGGCACAATTCGAGCAGCTTCTGACGTTCCTGCAGACGGAATATGAAAAAGGCAACTATGTGATCGCGGGAGGCGATTTTAACCAGGCGTTCCCCGACTCGCTTGAACGCTATCCCATCAAAGCGACTACGGAATGGGAACCGAGTATTACGGAAGAATTGCCGAAGGACTGGCAATACGCATATGATGAGAGTGTACCGACCTGTCGTCTGCTCAACCAGCCCTATCAACCCGCAAGCGAAAAAACACAGTACTATGTGATCGACGGCTTTATCGTCTCGCCGAATGTCTCTGTTGACAGGGTTGAGACACTGGATGAGGGCTTCGTTTACAGCGATCATAACCCCGTTGTGCTGGACATCACATTAGAATGAGCGAAAACTGAGCGAATAAGAACGATTTTGACAAGCACCCCCTTCAGGCAATGCCGCAGTGCATCGCCGAAGGGGGTATTTGTATCCGCAAGGGGGATGCCGCGCTCGCAACGCTCCTTCATCGTGAAAGGCTGCGCATCGGTTGTGGCAATCTTCGGCTGTAGGCTTGTATGCCCCCTGTGGTTCCTCCGCAAGATTGCCACGTCGCTGCGCTCCTCGCAATGACAGTTGGGGCAGCCTTTCCATGCCATGAAACCCTTTGTAAGGCGGGGACGTGTCCCCGCCCTACAGAGGGGCTGGTGTCAGGTTTCGGACGCTTTTTTCTGCTGATTCGCTTGACGGCGCTGCGGGGGCGTGGTAAAATATTGCTTAATTATAAAATTTCGCAGTTGGAGGTAGCAATGTGAAGCCGACGTTAGAGATCACCCGCCCGAACGGAGCTTCCTCGCTTTCAGAGCTGATGTCCGCTCTTGAGGAAGCCGCCGTTGCCCACGCCGTTGCGCTGCAAATCGACCATGACCGTATGCTCAGGGATTTCGGCTGCCTGTGGATGGTGGTGCGCTGTCGGCTGCGGGTGACGCGGATGCCTGAGGGGGCGTTTACCGTGCGCACATGGCTGCGGAAGCCGACGGCTGCCGTCAGCAACCGGGATTTTTCCATTTTTGACGCGCAGGGTGAGCTGGGAAGCGCCGTGCAGACATGGGTGCTTGCCGATGCCGCCGAGAGGCGCATCATTCCGATGAAAAGTGTGGAGGTGCTTTGGACGCTGCCGACACCGGAGCCGGAGCGAAAGGACGCGCTGCGCCGCCTCGCGCTGCCGGAAAACATGACGGAGCGCGCCCGTTGGACGGTACTGCCGCAGGAGATCGACGGCAACGGACATCTGAACAATGTGGCTTACATCCGCCATGCGGAGGCGCTGGTACCGAAGGGCTGCACACTGCTGGAGGTCGTCTTTGACCGCGAGTGCTTTGCGGGTGAGACGCTGACGCTGGAGACGGCGCAGGCGGACGGCTTTTTCGTACGCGGTGTGAAGCAAAACGGAGAGGAGAGCTTCCGCACCCGCTTTTGGAAGGAGACGATGGAATGAAGCGATTATTGCTCTGCTGCCTGCTCTGTCTGCTGCTGTGCGGCTGCAGTGAATCCGCCGTGCAGGAGCCGTCTGCCACCGAACCAATGCCGCAGGAGAGCTTTGCTGCGGAGCCGATCCCGCAGGACCTGCCCGGCGTTTGGGTCAGTGCGAGCGGGGGAGAGCGCAATATGATCGAGACGATCACCTTTGGAGAGGACGGCAGCTTAATGGTGCACCTTGACTATGAGGGCAGCGATTACAGCACCGTCACCGGAACCTATTGCATCAAGGACGGCAAGCTCATCTGCGACATCACTGAGGGAACCACGCCGTTTCAGAAGGAGTATACCTTCCGCATCGACGGCAGAGAGCTGTATCTGACGGACGAGGACAGTGAGGCGCATTATTTGAGTAATTCTTAAATCGGTGCGGGAATCGCCAAGCGCCGCTTCGCGGGCATTTGGGACATGTTCCCGCCTACATATTCATTGCGGCCTAGGTTTGAAATTTGGTCTTGCCGGAAATCGGCGGGACGGATATTGAGGAGGTTGCCATATGAAACCCTATCAGGCTATGACAAAAGAAGAAAGAACGAACGAATATGACGCTTTGATGAGCGAATATGAACGATTTAAAGCGCTGCACCTCTCGCTGAATATGGCGCGCGGAAAGCCCGGACGGGAACAGCTCGATCTTGTGAGCGACATTTTAACGGTTTTGGACAAGGCTGACGATTGTGTGGACGAGGGCATCGATGTGCGCAATTACGGCAATCTGACGGGCATTCCGTCCGCCAAAAGGCTTTTCGCGGAGCTGCTCGGCACAAAGCCGGAGCAGATCATGGTCGGCGGCAACGCCAGTCTGAACCTGATGTATGATCTGATCGCAAAGGCGTACACGCACGGCTTGGCGAACTCTCCCCGCCCGTGGGCGAAGGAGGAGAAGGTGCGCTTCCTCTGCCCCGCGCCGGGCTACGACAGGCATTTTAAAATCTCCGAGAGCTTCGGCATGGAGCTTGTGACGATCCGTATGACGGAGAACGGGCCGGACATGGATGCGGTTGAGGCGGCGGTCAGGGATCCTGCCGTCAAGGGCATTTGGTGCGTGCCGAAATACTCCAATCCCGACGGCATTGTATACAGCGACGAGACGATTGACCGCCTTGCCGGGCTGCGTCCTGCCGCGCCGGACTTTGCGCTGATGTGGGACAACGCCTATTGCGTGCATGAATTTGAGGGGGACTTTATGCCCTTCCGAGATATTCTCTCCCTCTGCGCCGCGCAGGGGAACGCGGACATGGTCTACGAATTTGCCTCCACATCGAAAATCACCCTCCCCGGCGCGGGTGTGGCGGTAATGGCAGCTTCTGAAGCAAATTTGAAATATATCGAGTCGCTGCTGACCGTTCAGACGATCAGCTATGACAAGGTGAATCAGCTTCGCCATGTGCGTTACTTAAAAGATAAGGAGAATACCTTGGCGCTCATGCGGCGGCACGCGGAGGTGCTTGCGCCGAAGTTCGCTGTGGTATTGGAGGCGTTGGAGCGGGAGATCGCGCCGACGAAGACTGCCCGGTGGACAAAGCCGCGCGGCGGGTATTTCGTCTCGCTCTACGCGATGCCCGGGACGGCAAAGCGCGTGGTCGGACTGATGAAGGACGCGGGCGTGACGCTGACCGGCGCGGGTGCGACCTATCCCTACGGTGTTGACCCCGACGACAGCAACATTCGCATTGCGCCGAGCCTGCCGCCCGTTGTGGAGCTGCAACAAGCCATGGCGGTGCTCTGCGTTTGCCTGCGCCTTGCCGCACTCGAGAAACTGGGAATCCCGGCACAAAACGGCTAAGGCAATGCTGCCGCCGGTGACCGCAAAGGACGGTGTATCGCGTATTTGCCTGTGATGGCGGAGTTTGCCTGATTGACAACCGCCGAAATGCGGGATATAATGATTCCGAGAAACAGTCCGAAAGGAGAGCATTATGACATTTTCCGAATTTATGCCGCGCGTCTGCTATCATCATGACGGCGAGGCACACGAACACACCCACACACACGCCCATAGCCATGACGGCGTGGAGCATACCCACGAGCACACCCATACCCACACCCATGAGGGCGGCGACCACACGCACACCCATGAGGGTGACCACGGCACCCATGAGCACAGCCACGACTGTGCGCACGAGTGCGGCAGCTGCGCAGGCTGCGACCCGATGCAGGAGACGCTTGCTCTGATGCAGTATATGGTGAACCACAACGCCGCCCACGCCCGCGAGCTGGCGGAGCTGGCAAAAAAGCTCGGAGAGCTGGGGAATCACGCCGCTTCGGAGCAGGTGCTTGCCGCCGTCTCCGAATTTGAAAAGGGCAATCTGCGCCTTTCCGCCGTGCTGGCATCTTTAAAATAAGGAGCGAACAACCATGTGCCTTTCTACCGTTTATAAGGAGTCCGTCAAGCCGGAGAATATTGCGATGCAGAACGTCATGCGCATTGATTGCGACGGCGATATGGTCATTCTGACCGATCTTTTGGAGCGGCAGGTTGCCATTCACGGGACGCTTGTCATGGCGAATCTCGTCGAAGGACAGGCAATTGTCCACGAGATCGCGGAATAATTCCGATTTTATGAAAAACAGCACCGAACGCCGTTTTGCGGCGCCCGGTGCTGTGCTTTTATGCGTGCGGAAGCAGAGGGGAATACTTTGCCCTCCACAGGCGAGAATGCGCCTTGATAAACGAAACAGTCATACCAATCACCAATTAAAATGTGCAACGCACATTTTAATTGCGATATCGTGATTGGTACGAGACGTATTTTCGCGATGCTTACCTTATCATCGCGAAAATGCAACGCCGGAACGGCGTTGAAAACCGATTAATAATGAATATTTTAATCGGTTTTCAGTATCAATGTAGGGCGGGGACATGTCCCCGCCCTACAGAGGAGCTGGGGCGTTTCGCGGTTAGCCGAACAGCAGTGTATTTGTTCTTTGCATCAGGGCATCATAGTCCGTGCCGAGGCGCTTTTTCGCTTTCAGAAATTCTCGATAGCCGGTTTGTACACCGTGGATATCGCTGCCCAAGGCGACGACACGCGCACTTTGCGCCCAATCAAGGGATCGTCTGCGCGTTCGGAAATGGCAGAAGGAGGAGGCATTGAGCTGCCCGAGAAAGCCGCTTTCCAGCAGAAAGTCGATCCGCTGCGTATCATAGCGGTCAATATGCGCCAGCACGACCGTCAGTTTTTTTTCGCACAGTAGCGCGTCAAGCGTATGCTCATAGGTGCGCAGGGAGAAATCCGGAGGCAGCTCCAACAGCAGCACCCGCGTTCCTTCGATGCACAGCTCCTCCAGCCGCTCAAGCCGGTGCAGACTGCGGCAGAGCTGCACCTCTGCGCCGAGCAGCACAAAGGACGCGGCATCCCCTTGCCGCAGCGCTGCAGCAGCTTCGGTACGGCGCGCGAGAAAGGTGTCAAGCTCCTCATGGCGGGGGTAGAAGTGCGGTGTCGCAATCACACGGTCCATCCCCGCCTCCCGCGCAAGCTGAAGCTGGCGGAGGGAGGTCTGTAAACCGTCGCTGCCGTGATCCGCAGCGGGCAGCAGGTGCGCGTGGAAGTCAATGTTCATATACGCCGCCTCACTTGTGCTTTTCGGGGGACTCTCCGTAGTATTTTCCTCTGGCATCGCGATAGTATCGGTTATAATAATTGGTATAGTGCGCGTCGGCTTTATTCTCCGGATCATTGAGCACCAGACCGACAATGTTGCCCTTCATCTCCTCGATTTTCCGCACCGCGTCATTGACATCGCGCAAATGGTTCTTCCCGCTCTGCACGATTATGACATAGCCGGTCACTTTGTCTGCAATCACCGAGGCGTCGGTGACGATATTGATCGGCGGCGTGTCGATGATCACATAATCAAAATACTTGCGCACATACTCCAGCAGATTGTCCATCTGCTTTGCGCCGAGCAGCTCTGCGGCATTCGGAGGAATTTCTCCTGCCGTCAGAACGGATAGACCCTCGCAGCTTGTCTTGCGGAGCTTGATATCCGAGGTAAGGCCCGCAAGGATCTCGCTCAGACCGTTTCGGCATTCCAGACCGAAATAGCGATGCACCGAGGGCTTGCGCATATCTGCGTCAATCAGGAGCACACGCTGCTCCGCCATCGCGATGGACACCGCAAGGCTGACCGCGTTGGTCGTCTTTCCGTCGCCCGCAAGAGAACTGGTAATTGCAAAGACAGGGCATTTTTCACCCCTGCCCGTAAACATCAGCTTGGTGCGGATCGCGTTATAGGCTTCCTTAATGGCAAAGGGACTGCCCGCATTCAGACGGGGCCTGTCCGCACGCGACGCGCTGAGGGGGGGATGCTTTTTGTAACGCGATAAGAATGACATCAGAAGACCCTCCTTCTGCTTTTCTTTTTCCCGCTGACCTGTGACTTCGGCAGCATACTCGGCACACTGCCGAGGACGGGAATGCGGAAGGAGTGCTCTAAATCCTCCTCACGCCAGATCGTTGTGTCGAGCAGCGTGATGAGGATAACCACCGCACAGGAGAGCAGCAGACCGACGAGAAAGCCGATCGCGACATTTGAGGAGATGTCCGGCGATGACGGCACCGTGGGCATGACGGCACGGTCTAACGGAATCAGCTCACCTGCTCGGGCAACGGAGCTGAGCGCTTCCGGCGCGGCATCTAAAATAGCGTTTCCCACACGGACGGCAAGTGCCGGATCGGTGGAGATGACGGTGACATAAATCACCTGCGCGCTTGCGCCGGTTGAGATCAGCTCGCCGATTGCAGGGGCGGAGATTTCTCCGTTCAGCTCGTCGCTGACTGCCTGCAAAACGGTCTGGCTTGTCAGGAGCAGGCAATATGTACGGGCAATGCTGGCATCCGCATTCAGCTCACCGGTGGTAACGCCATCATCCGTCCGCTGGCTGGCAAAGACACACATGGACACTTGCGTCATATATAACGGCGTGATGAAGTACTGCGTATAGACCCATGCGCCGAGTGTGAAAATCAGGGTCGTTAAAACAATCAACATAAAATAACGCTTGAGGGACACAAAAATATCCTGCAAGGTAATCTCGACTCGGTTCAAGAAAGCATCGCTCCTCTGTTTCAGTTTAAAAATCCTTTGTTTAATATAGCATTTCACTCGAAAAAAAGCAACCGTTTCTCAGAAAGAGGGATATTTTTTTAGAATTCCTTGCATTGAAGAAATGGCTGTGTTATACTGTAGGCGAAAATTGTGCCACACGCACGGAACATCGGAGGTAACACTATGGCAAAAAAGAAACCTTTAGTCGGCGCAGCGGTGATCGGTCAGTCCGGCGGTCCCTCTGCGGTTATTAACGCAAGCGCATACGGCGTGATCAAGACGGCATTGGAAAGCGATTGCATTACGAAGGTCTACGGCGCGCATCACGGCATTGTCGGCATTCTGAACGACCGCCTCATGATTATGGATGAGGAGGATCCGCAGGAGCTGGAGCTGCTGCTGCATACCCCGTCCTCCGCCCTCGGCTCCTGCCGCTACAAGATCGCCGATCCCGAGGTCGATGACACCGACTACAAGCGCATTTTGGAGATCTTCCAAAAATACAATATCCGTTATTTCTTCTATAACGGCGGCAATGACTCGATGGACACCTGCAATAAGGTCAACCGCTATATGCAAAAGGTCGGCTATGAGTGCCGCGTCTTCGGCGTGCCCAAGACCATTGACAACGACCTGTTCGGTACCGACCACTGCCCGGGCTTTGCCTCGGCTGCAAAGTACATCGCAACCTCCATCATGGAGGTCGCTCGCGACTGCAAGGTTTATGATAAGGGCATGATCACCATCGTTGAGTGCATGGGCAGACACGCCGGCTGGCTGACTGCCGCTTCCGTCCTCGCAAGCGAGACGGGCGACGGTCCCGACCTCATCTATCTGCCTGAGGTGGACTTTAATATGGAGGATTTCCTCGACGACGTGATCCGCGTGTATAACGGACAGGGAAGCTGCCTTGTCGCGGTGTCCGAGGGTGTGCATTACGCCGACGGCTCCTTCGTCTCCGAGGCAAAGACCTCCGGAACGGACGGCTTCGGTCATGCGCAGCTCGGCGGCTTGGCGGCGCGCTTGGCTTCCATCGTCAAGGCGGCGACGGGCGCAAAGGTGCGCGGCATCGAGCTGTCGCTGCTCCAGCGCTGCGCGGCGCATTGCGCTTCGGCAACCGACATTGAAGAGTCCTTCAACTCCGGCAAGCTCGCCGTCGAATCCGCCATTGCGGGCGAAAGCGGCAAGATGGTCGGCTTCCGCTGCGACCGTAAAAACGGCTATGTGTGCCATTACGAGCTGTTCGATCTGGAGCAGGTCGCGAACTTCGAAAAGAAGGTCCCGCTGGAGTGGATCACCAGTGACAACGCCTACGTCACGCAGGACTTCGTCGATTACTGCACCCCGCTGATCGAGGGCGAGTCGCAGCTCCGCTATGAAAACGGTCTGCCCCGCTTCGCAAAGCTCAAGCAGGTCTTTGAGAAATAAACCCAACACAAAAAACAGGCAGCTTCGTGCTGCCTGTTTTTTCAGTGTGTCGAAAAAGCCCCCGACGTGTCATTGCGAGGAGCAAAGCGACGTGGCAATCTCAGGCTGTAAGTCTGTACGCAGTCTGCAGTTTCTGCACCGGCTTAGGATATGTCCATGCCCTACAAAGGGTTTATGTCGAACAAGCCCTCAGGAATCCAGCCAATCTTCCTTTTCTCTGCGGCGGCGCAGAAGCCAAATCACGACGCCTGCCGCGACCGCAAGGCAGATCGCCGCGCCGAGTGCGTAAAGAATCCATTGCAGCACCTCCGTGTGATCCTCCCGCTCCGGAGAAGAGAGGATAAAGTCCGAATCGCTACGCGTGGTATCGCGGGTCGTCGCCGTCGTCGACGCGATGCCCGCTTGCTCCTCCACATAAGTGCAAAGCAGGGCATTCAGCTGCGCAAGAAGCGACCGCCCGTTGTTTGCGGAGGTAAAACAGACCAGAAGATATGTCTGCGGCGCGAACACGATCCCGACATCGCAGAGACTGCCGTCCTCCTCGCCTAAAATATGCATGAGACTGTAGCCCTTGCCATAGCCGGCAAGACCGCTCCCGGTTTGCGCAAGACTGTAATTTTTCGTCAGCATGCCGTAGTATTCCTCATGTACGGTCAGCTCCTTCAGGCAGTTCATGAGAAACGCCGCGCTGTAGCGAAGATCTGTCAGATACTCCTCCGGCAGGCTGTCGGCTGCAAGATGCCCGAACTCCTCGTTGATCAGCCGCTGGTACTCCTCCGGCGTGCCGAGCTGCTCACGCATGCTTTCCGAAACGGCATTGTCGGAGCGCAGAATGCTGTGATAACGGCAGTCCTCAAGCGTCAGACCGTTGATCGTGTAAACCTCCTCCGGATACTCGGGCGGCGGATCAAACGCGCCCAAGGTCTCCTGCTTATAGTAGTACATATGCAGCGGCAGCGTCCACACCGCCCCGACGGGCAGAAACGCCGTATCGTTGAAGGCGTATGCCTCCCCTGTGGAGAGGTTATAATAGCTCATAGAAAAATTGCTGTCGGTCAGATTGTTCTCCTGCATGAACGAGTCCAGCTGCGTTTGCAGATCTGCTTCGTCTGCGGCATAAGTCCCTCCGTGCAGCAGAAAAACGCATAGCAACAGACATATGATCCGTTTCATATGCCGATCCTCCTTTCCGGCAGATACGCCTAACGACAGGAAACGCTCCTGTCTTTTCTATTATACCAATAAATTCCTGCACTGCAAGGGGAAATTTTTCCCGGCGGGGCGGAAATGTTCATTTGTCAATGATGTGAGACTGAGAAAAAGGCGAAAGCGTTCCAAG
>JAEDOK010000174.1 GCA_016302005.1 Oscillospiraceae bacterium
GCCTTGATTCTGCCACTCCTTCTTGCTCGCTTTCTCCGCCACAGGCGGCGCTCGTAAGCGTCCCCCCCGCCGACCGCGAAGCGGTAGACAGTAGGCATGACCGAGTCTGTACATACTTGGTAGTTCCTGCGCGCAGCGGGGACATGTCCCCGCCCTACAGAGGGTTTCATGGCAATGACAATGAAAGGGGTGACTGTATGCGGTCGGAAGTTCCTGCACCGGTTTATGACTGCCCCCGCCCTATGGGGATGGGGAGTGGGGAAAATGTGAAAATCGGCGGGAAAAAAGTTGTCGTTGCGGGGAAAATGTGCTATGATAGCGATGATCATTCTATGGAGGCGATACAATGAGCATTTTGGAGGGCTTGCGCCCGCAGGAGGCGCTGCATTATTTTGAGGAGCTTTGCGCGATCCCCCGCGGGTCGCGGGACACGAAGCGGATTTCGGATTACTGTGTCCGTTTTGCGCAGGAACACGGGCTGCGCTATGTGCAGGACGAGTGGAACAATGTGGTGATTTACAAGCCCGCGTCAAAGGGCTATGAGGAGCATCCGACCGTTATTTTGCAGGGGCATTTGGACATGGTCTGCGAAAAGGACGCGGACTGTGACATTGACTTCTCCAAGGACGGCTTGCGTCTGCAACATGACGGGAAGTATATTTTCGCAGAGGGGACGACCCTCGGCGGAGACGACGGCATTGCAGTCGCTTATGCATTGGCGATTTTAGCATCCGACACGCTGAAGCATCCGCCGCTTGAGGCGGTGTTTACCGTCGATGAGGAGATCGGTATGCTCGGCGCGGACGCGATGGACATGTCCGTGCTGCAGGGACGCGTGCTGCTCAACTGCGACTCGGAGGACGAGGGAATTTTGACCGTGAGCTGCGCGGGCGGTGCGACGAGCTGCCTGAAACGCCCGATCACCCGCGAGGCGGTACAGGGTCAGGTTTGGCGCATGGCGGTGCGCGGTCTGACCGGCGGTCACAGCGGCGTGGAGATCAACAAGGGCAGAGCCAACGCGAACAAGGTGCTCGCCGGTATTCTTGCAAAGCTGCCCGTGCGTCTGATTTCCATCGGCGGCGGCAGCAAGGACAATGCCATTCCCCGCGCAAGTGAGGCGCTGGTTCTTGCGGAGCAGCCCGAAGAAGCGTTTGCGGCGGCTGCGGCGGAGGTGCAAAAGACGCTTCCCGGGACCGAGACGGCGGTCGAGTTCGTCTGCGAAAAAGCGGAGAGTGATATCCTGCCGATGACGGAGGAAGCTTCTGCGGCGGTGCTGGGGCTTTTGAACGCTCTGCCCAACGGCGTACAGGCGATGAGCAAGGATATTGAAGGGCTGGTACAGACCTCGCTGAATCTTGGCATTCTCAAGACCGGGGCGGACGAGGTGCTGATGACCTTCTCCGTGCGCAGCTCGGTCAATGCGGAAAAGGCGGCGCTGATCGCCTCCTTACAGGAGATCGGCGGCAGCTTTGATGCGGCGTATTCGCAGTCGGGCGAATATCCCGCATGGGAGTATCAGAAGGAATCCCGCCTGCGCGAGACGATGGTTGAGACTTACTGCGCGCTTTACGGCAAGGAGCCGGTGGTGGAAGCCATCCATGCGGGACTGGAATGCGGCATTTTCTCCGACCGTCTGAAGGGGCTGGACGCCGTCTCCTTCGGTCCGCAGATGCACGACATCCACACGAGCCGCGAAAAGCTGGACATTGGATCGGTCGAGCGGATCTGGGACTATCTTGTTGCGGTTTTGGAGCGTCTGTGATGAAGGTTTTTGACGCACATTGCCATATTTATCCCGCGAAGATCGCACAGAAGGCGGCTGCCGCGACGGCGACCTTCTATGACAACCTCGGAGAGACCTACGACGGTACGGTGCAGACGCTGTTTGCCAAGGGCGAAGGGATCGACCGCTTCCTTGTGCAGTCCGTGGCGACGAAGCCGGAGCAGGTGAGGAGTATCAACGAGTTTATTGCCGCCGAGGTGGCGCAGTTCCCCGACCGTCTGTACGGCTTCGGGGCGCTGCACCCGGAGAGTGAGACGCTGACGGAGGATATCGCACATTTGCGGGAGCTGGGGCTGCACGGCGTGAAGCTGCACCCGGATATTCAGCGCTTCCGTTTGGACAGCAAGGCGTGCTTTGCTTTGTGCGAGCAGTGCGAGGGCGTGCTGCCGCTGCTGCTGCACACGGGCGACCGGCGCTACAGCTTTTCCAATCCCGAACAGCTTTTGC
>JAEDOK010000043.1 GCA_016302005.1 Oscillospiraceae bacterium
GACCCGATCCGCCCAGTTGGTCTCTGTGTCGATCACAGCGAATGTTTCCATATTTCTCTCTCCTTTGGTGACTTATCGTATAGTATATCGGGAAAAGCACCGAAAGGCAAGCCCAAAAGGGTGAAATGAGGAGTTCCTCTCCATGCGTTCTTTGGCGCGCCTTTGAAAAGAGGGAAAAAGTGAACGTTCTGGAAGAGTTGTATAAGAGAGGTTTTATGGTTTCTGAATATTTTGATCTCCACAGCGTTCCGGCGGTGCTTTACGGGGCACGAGCGGAAAAGGTTTGGCTCTTTGTGCACGGGAAGTGCGGCAATAAGGAGGAGGCTTCCGACCTCGCGGAGCTGCTTTGTCCAAAGGGATATCAGGTCCTCGGCATTGATCTTCCGGAGCATGGTGCGCGGAAGGGATGCACGGAAAAGCTGCTCCCGTGGGTGGTCGTTCCCGAACTGCAAGGCGTATTGGCGGAGCTTAAGCAGCGGTGGAAAAGTGTTTCGTTGTACGCCAACAGCATCGGCGCTTATTTTTCTCTGCTGGCGTTTCCGAATGAGCGGTTTGCGAACTGCCTGTTTGTCTCGCCGATTTTGGATATGGTTGCCCTGATTGAACGGATGATGGGGTGGGCATCCGTGGGCGCGGAACGGCTGCAAGCGGAACAGGAAATCCCGACGCCCTTCGGAGAAACGCTCTCATGGGCGTATTATACTTATGCCAAAGAACACCCAATTCAAAAATGGGACAGCCCGACCGCGATCCTCTACGCAGGAAAGGACAATATGACCGAGCGCGCAACGGTGACATCGTTTGCGGAGCGATTCGGCTGCACACTGCAAATCTATGAGGAGGGTGAGCATTGGTTCCATACCGAAAAGCAGCTTGCTGTTTTGCGGGCATTTGTCGAGAGGGAAGGGCTTGCATGAAGTATGTTGCCGATCTCATTACCGGGCTGCGTATCATTGCGGCAATCGCGATACTTTTTACCATTCCGTTTTCTGTGCCGTTTTTCGTGCTTTACGCCGTCGGCGGGCTTTCCGATATGATCGACGGCACGGTCGCACGCAGGTGCGGTTCTGCGGGAGACTTTGGTGCAAGACTGGACAGCATTGCTGATTTGCTGTTCTGCGCTGCGGCGTTGCTTCAGCTTTGGAAAATATTTCCCGCCTTTGTGTGGTGGGCAGCGGGCACGATCGCTGCAATCAAAATGACTGCTGCGTTGATTGGCTTCGCTCGATTCCGCAAGCTATGCCTCCCCCATACGCTGCTGAATAAAATCATCGGTGCGGCGGTCTTCCTCCTGCCGTGCTTCTACCGTTGCAGCTTTTTTGATGTGCTATGCTATGCCGTAAGCGCAGTCGCCTTTCTTGCGGCCGCGGAGGAATTGCTCTGCGCGATTTGCAAAAAAATGTTCGACGCGGAGCGAAAAGGTTTCCTCTTTGACATCGCTTCGCACAGGAAATCAAGAAATTGAGGGAAGACCCTGCTATAATACAGCCATACGGAAGGGGAGAAGCCGATGGACTGGATCAGCGGAATACAGCGTGCGATTGATTATACCGAGGCACATCTGACGGACGAGATCGACTATGCAGCAGTGGCGAGGGAGGCCGCCTCGTCGGCGTTCCATTTTCAGCGGATGTTCAGTATGCTTGTCGGCTATACGCTGGGCGATTATATCCGTATGCGACGGCTGTCCCTTGCCGCTGACGAGCTGCATCGGACGGAGGATAAGGTCATCGACATTGCGCTGCGCTACGGCTACGATACGCCGGAGAGCTTCACCCGTGCCTTTACCCGCTTCCACGGCATCATCCCGACGGAGGCGCGGCGCGGGGGAAACATCAAGTCCTTTTCCCGCCTTTCCGTAAAACTGATTTTAGACGGAGGCAACCTGATGAATTACAGAATCGAAAAAAGAGACGCGTTCAAGGTCATTTGCAGAAAAAAACAGGTCAACAAGCCCCAAGGCGACACGGCAACAGCGGACATTTCGGCGTTTTGGGACGCGTGCGGTCGGGATGGTACGATGGAGAAGCTCTGTAAATATGCGAGCTTTGACAGATTTCACGGCATCCTCGGCATCTGTTTTTCCACTGAGCTGGAGGCTTCCGGCTTCCCCTACGGCATCGGAGCGGAGTATAACGGCGCTCCAATAACGGACGAGGGCTTTGACCTTGTGGACATTCCCGCCCATACCTACGCCGTGTTTGAATGCAAAGGGAAAATGCCGGAAGCGTTCAAAGAGACCTACAAGAGAATCTGCACGGAGTTCTTTCCGCAGAGCAGCACCTATGAATACGGCAGCGGGATCGAATTAGAGGTCTACCCCTCGGCAGAGGTACAAGACCCGAACTATACCTGCGAAATCTGGATTGCGGTGAAGGAAAAGCGCAGATAAGACTGCGCGAACATTGAAACAGAACAAACAGCCCCGCCGAATTCCTCTTTGCCTGATGCAAAGAAGAATTCGGCGGGGTATCTGTAGGGCGGGGACATGTTCTGTTGAATCAGCGGCTCTGTCTGCGCGGGCGAAGCCCGCTTGCCAATCGCCTTGATTCCGCCACTCCTTTTTGCTCGCTTCTTCCGCCGCAGGCGGCGCTCGCAAACGTCCCCCCCGCCGACCGCGTAAGCGGCAGACCGTGCGGATGAACAGGCTGGTACGCATTCGGTAGTTCCTGCACCGGCGGGGACATGTCCCCGCCCTACCGGGGTTGTGCAGATCAGTATTTGCGGAGGACTTCTAAGAACTTATCGCCGTATTTGGCGAGCTTTACCTTGCCTACGCCGGAAATATTGAGTAGTGCTTCGGCGGTTTTGGGGCACTTTTTGCTCATATCGGTGAGTGTTGCGTTGGAGAAAATCATATATGCCGGAACGCCCTCTTGGAACGCAAGCTCATTTCGGAGCTGTTTGAGCGCGGTAAACAGGGCGGCGTTCACGACGGTTGGCATCTCTGCGCGTGTCTCCTTCTTTTGCTGCTTCGGAAGCTTCATGCACAGGTTGACACTGCCGTGCAGAATATCAGCGCTCTTTGCGGTGGCTTTCAGAATCGGGTAATCTGTACCTTCCGTTACGACATACCCTTTCTGGTCCAAAAAGTCGATCATATCCCGCAGCCGCTTTTCCGTGCAGTCCTTCATGATGCCGTAGGTTGTTTGGCTGTCCAGTCCAAGCCGCAGCAGGCGCTCGTTCTTGCTCCCGCGCAGGATGTCACAGATCATTTTTTTACCGAAGCGCTGTCCTGTTCGGAGAATGCATGACAGAATCTTCTGCGCGTCTACCGTAATATCGACTGTCTCATACTGTGTCAGGCAATTGGAGCATTTGCCGCAATAATTCGCAGACTTCTCTCCGAAGTATTTCAGAATGAAGCTGCGCAGACAGTCCTGCGTTTTGCAGTAATAGGTCATCTGCTTCAGCCGTTCCTGATCCTTTTCGCGGAGGAGGCTCTGCTCCGCAGGGGACAGCTCTGGATTTGCTTCACTGTTCTCAATCAAAAACTGATTGGTGCGCACATCCTTCCCGCCGTAAAGCAGTATACAGTCCGCTTCTTCGCCGTCACGCCCTGCTCTGCCTGCCTCTTGGTAATAGCTCTCCATATTTTTCGGCATATTATAATGAATGACATACCCCACATTGGACTTGTCGATCCCCATGCCGAATGCGTTGGTTGCGACCATGATCGTCTTTCGGTCAAAAACGAAATCCTCCTGATTGGTTTTCCGTTCCGCGTCGGATAAGCCGGCGTGGTATCTCGTCGCGGAGAAACCGTTCTTGTTCAGAAGCGTGCAAACCTCCTCCACGGCACTTCGGGTAGCGCAGTATACAATGCCCGATTTTTCCTGACGCGCATGAAGCAGTGCAAGCAATTTCTCGTCTTTGGAGTTTGGCTGCAAAACCGAGAAGAACAGATTGGGACGGTCAAAGCCGGTCGTTACGGAAAGTGCGTCCTGCAAGCCCAAAAGCTTTTCGATGTCCTGCTTTACCTCCTGCGTCGCGGTGGCGGTAAACGCGGCGACGATGGGACGGACGGGAAGGGAAACGATAAATTCGCTGATCTTTAAATAGCTCGGGCGGAAGTCCTGCCCCCATTGAGACACGCAGTGCGCCTCGTCCACGGCGACCATAGAGATCCGCCGCTCCCTGCATAATGACAGAAATTCCGGCGTCATCAGCCGTTCGGGTGCGACATAGATCAGCTTGTATTTTCCGTTAGCCGCATTTTCCATCGCTTTGGCATACTGCGCTGCCGTCAACGAGCTGTTGAAAAAAGCTGCCGGAACACCCGCCTGCACAAGAGCGGTCACTTGATCCTTCATCAGAGAAATCAGCGGAGAGACAACAATGGTGATACCGTCGAACAGCAGCGCCGGCACCTGATAGCATATGGTTTTTCCGGCGCCCGTGGGCATGACGCAGAGCGCGTCCCTGCCGGAGAGAAGACAGTCCACGATATCGTCCTGCCCGGCGCGAAAGGCGGAATGCCCGAAGTATTCCTTCAATACGGTAAGCTTTGAATCCATCTTGACCGCTCCTGTCGTATCTTTTTTCGTGTCTATTGATGCAACTATAATATAGCAGATCGCTGCGGCGTTGGCAATGCCGAATCCATCGCAATGAGGCAACAAATGCGAAACATGTCAAGAGGACGGGTCCCTTGACACGTTCTCACAGACGGCACGCCGAGTTGTCGTGCCCTACGAGCGTTGGTCCGACCCTCGCTGTAGGGCGCGTCGACTCGGCGCGCCGGTGCAGGAACTGCTGAGCGCGTATGGGTGATCGCACTCCCAAAAGGGGTGTGCCGCATCCGTCACGCGGGTTCTTCACGGACGGCTGCGCTGCGCTCCTTGCAATGACAAAACCGCAATGGGAGGCGTGGGGTGTTCACAGCCGTGATGCAAACGGTGTTACGCTTCTTGCTTGCTGCAATAGTGTTCGATTGCCTTGGAAGCGAATTCCGCGGTGCCCTCGCCGCCGTAAGCGGCAATGTTGGCTTTGAAGCGATCATCGCAAACATACATCTGCCCGAGGCTGCGGAGAATTTGCGGTGTGCAGGGATAGTAGTGCTCGGTGATGCATCGGCGCAGCTTTTCCACCAAAGCCTGCGCGGCGTCTGATTCGGGCGAGAGGTGTTTTACCTTGCCCATCTCGGCGAATACCTGCATCAGACTGTCCGCCGCTGCCTGTTTTTCGACGTCGGTCTGCTGCGCGGCTTTTTCTGCGTACGCTTGGTATTCCCATGTTTTTCCCCAACGGGCTTTGGCTTCAGCGGCGTATTGCTCAAGCTCGGTCTTATCAAATGCGGAAAAATTCATGTTGTTTCCTCCTGTCAATAGCATTTCGCGGGCAAAGGAGATCAACTCGTCAAGATGCTTTCGCTGCAGCTCCAAAAGACCGATCTGCTGCGCAAGCGCCTGCTCCCGATCAAAGTTCGGGCTTTCCAAAATGGTTTTGATCTCCTTTAACGGAAATTGCAATTCGCGAAACAGCAAAATGGTTTGCAGCCGTGCAAGGGCGGCATCGTCATACAGCCGATACCCGGCAGCCGTGACTGCGGTCGGCTTCAAAAGCCCGACGGCATCGTAGTGGTGCAGCGTGCGCACACTGACACCGGTTAGCTTGCTTACTTCTTTCACTGTTCGCATTTGTTTTCCCTCCCGTCTGTGGATAGTATAAACCATGACGTTGCGTGAGAGTCAATAGGTTTTTTCAATTTTTTCTTTTTTTGAAAAATTCGCCCAAAGGTTCGGTGGGCGCTGCTACGGGATCCGGAAAAAAAGAACCGATCTGCGCTGGAAAGGAGAATTTTGCGGCAAAAATTCAAAGAATCGTAACAAATGACGGCTTGACGCGGAGAGGGTAGCGTGATATAATGCCAACAATTAACAAAAATACCTATAACTGTTAGGGAAATGACCGGCGGAATGTCGGCGTTATTAAGCAGTGAGAAAAGGAAGCGGCGGTATGGATCAATTTTCTGAAATGGCGGAGCTGTATGCCGAGCAGCTTGGCAGCCGGATGCATTTGCAGATGGATCGTGAGGTTGCCCGCACGATGCACAACGAGGGGTATATTCTACGGTTCCTCAAGCGGCACGGTGCGGCGCATCCGAAGGAGCTGAGCGATTTGCTCATGGTCAGCACGGCGCGGATGGCGGTTATTTTGAATGGTTTGGAGCGAAAAGGACTGATCGCCCGCAGCAGAGACGCTGCGGATAACCGGCAAAAAACAGTCGTCATTACGGAGGCGGGCAGCGCAATCTTGGAACAGCGCTACCGGCATTTGCTCGCGTTTTTCGCCGAGAGCTTCCGAGAACTCGGGGAAGAGGATACGCGGGAATTCTTACGTTTGAATGAGAAGCTTGCGCGGATCGCCGCAGCGCAGATCGCGCACAATGGTTGAAAGGAGCAGTGCCATGTCGAAGTCTTATTCCGAAATAACACCCTATATTCGCAACCTTGCGGCGCTTTCCTCGGAGCGCAATCATATAACGCCGGAGATGTACGGGGCGCATAAGGTCAACCGCGGTCTGCGCGATGTGAACGGCAACGGCGTTGTGACGGGCTTGACGGAAATTTCGACCATCCGCGCGAAGGAGACGCTGCCCGACGGCACGCGCCGACCCTGTGCGGGCAAGCTCTATTATCGAGGCATTGACGTTGAGCAGCTTTGCGCGGGCTTTTTGCGTGACGACCGCTTCGGGTTTGAGGAGATTACCTATCTGCTGCTGTTTTCCAAGCTTCCGAATGCGCAGGAGCTTGCGGAATTCCGCGAGGTGCTGGGCGAATACCGCAGTCTGCCGCCCTCCTTTGCGCGGGATATGATCCTCAAAGCGCCCAGCAAGGACGGGATGAATATGCTCTCACGCAGCGTGCTCGCATTATACTCCTATGACGATGATCCCGACAATGTGTCGGTGGAAAACGTCCTGCGGCAGTGCCTTCAGCTCATTGCCATGTTCCCGCTGCTGGCGGTCTACGGCTATCAGGCATATTGCCATTACCACTTGGGCAAGAGCCTGTATATCCGCAACCCGGGCAGCGAAATGTCCACGGCGGAAAACCTGCTGCACATTTTACGCAAGGACGGAAAATTCACGCATTTAGAGGCAAAGGTGCTCGACCTTGCATTGGTGCTGCACGCGGAGCACGGCGGCGGCAACAACTCGACCTTCACAACCCATGTCGTCACCTCCTCCGGGACGGATACCTATTCCGCAGTCGCTGCGGCACTCGGTTCCCTCAAGGGCCCGCGCCACGGCGGCGCAAATATCAAGGTTGTCAGAATGTTTGAGGATATGAAGGAACATGTGAACACAAGCGACAAAAGTGCGGTGGAGACCTACCTTGTGCAGCTGCTTGACAAGCAGGCGTTTGACCATGCGGGATTGATTTACGGCATGGGACACGCGATTTACTCCGTCTCCGACCCCCGCGCGAACCTCCTGCGTCAATGCGCAAAGGAGCTTGCAGCGGAAAAGGGACGGGAGGAGGAATTTGCCCTCTATGAGACGGTTGCGGAGATGGCGCCCGTTGTGATCGCGGAGCGGCGGAAGATGTATAAGGGCGTCAGCGCGAATGTGGACTTTTATTCCGGCCTGGTTTATCAGCTCCTCGGTTTGCCCTGTGAGCTGTTTACGCCGATCTTCGCCGTCTCCCGCATCGCGGGCTGGAGCGCGCACCGTATTGAAGAGATCCAAAACGCGGGAAAGATCATCCGACCCTCTTATATTGGCGTGAAGGAAGAAACGCCGTATGTTCCCCTAAATGAACGATAATTGGGACTGTTCTACCGGATCAGCGACTCTGCCGGCAAAGGCGATACTGTTATCAAAGTAAGTGCCTGCACGAGATAGCCACAACCGGTGAGCGCACTGGTTTCGCAACGACAAGCAGGGTAACCTAATATGTCATTGCGAGGAGCGCACGACGTGGCAATCTTTTTTCTTCTTTATATGCAATGGGTGTTCCTGCACGCTGGCGGCTGATAGCCGCCCCTACGGCATTAACTCCGATTTGTTTCATAGGGGCGGCTATCAGCCGCCCGTTGGTTCCGGGACTCCTGTGCGGATGCATAGGGATATTTTTTTATCGCGCCTATTGACAAATGGGAAATCATGCTTTATACTAAAACTTAGTTTCAGAACGGTGTTGTAAAACTAAGTTTTGATTGAAAGGATGAAAGCTATGCCGCCAAAACCGAAATTTACAAAAGAGGAGATCGCCGCCGCCGCGCTTGCGCTGGTCAAGGAGCAGGGCGTTGAGGCGCTGACCGCGAGAAATCTCGGAAACCGGCTGGGTGCATCGGCAAGACCGATCTTCACCGTGTTCAAAAGCATGGAGGAGGTCAAATGGGCGGCGCGGGAGCTTGCCTTGCAGGAGTTCGAGCGTTACTTTGCGGATTTTGCGAGCTATACACCGGCGTTTAAGCATATCGGCATGCAGATGGTGTCTTATGCCATTCATGAGCCGGAGCTGTATAAGCTGCTGTTCATGCAGGAGCATCCGCGCGGCGTGAGCTTTGACAGCTATCTGTCGGAGCTTGGCTCTATGT
Organism: Oscillospiraceae bacterium; assembly: GCA_016302005.1. The sequence continues at coordinate 8,548 of JAEDOK010000043.1, forward strand.
CAGAGATCAGTATCGGTCTGATCCGCAGGGATTATCAGCTCTCGGAGGAAGAAGCAAGGACGCTTTTCGTGCAGATGTGGGTGCATACCTTCGGTCTGGGCGCTTTATGCGCCATGAAGGTCTGCGACTTCAGCGAGGAGGAGATCGCGGAGAAGTTGGGGCAGGTCTTCGGCGGTCTGCTTAGGATGCTCCGTTCGGGAGAGATCAACAACTACAGCATACAGCCGAGCAAAGACGTGATCCTGCCCGATGAAAACAAAGGAGAAAATAAATGAAATTCAAAAACCCCTTATTGGTCGTGACGGATATGGAACACTCCGTCGCATTTTACCGCGAGGTGCTGGGTCTTCGGAAAATTATGGATTTCGGCGCAAATGTGACGCTGACGGGTGGCGTTTCCCTCCAGACGCGGGAAAGTTGGCAGGAATTCATCGAGGCGGCACCCGATGCGCTTGCGTGGCGTGGAAGGGTCAGCGAGCTGTATTTTGAAGAGGATGATTTTGATGCCTTCGCCGCGCGGCTGAAGCAGCGGGACATTTCCTATGTCCACGGCGTAAAGGAGCATACTTGGGGACAGCGCGTGGTGCGAATTTATGATCCAGACGGGCATATTCTTGAGATCGGTGAGAATATGAAAACGGTATGTAAACGCTTTTTAGACAGCGGCATGACTGAGGAGGAAGCTGCACAGCGGATGGATGTGCCGCTGCGGTTTATCAAAAGCTGCACCCAGACGCGAAACAAGGAGAGGTAAAAGGCAATGAAGAATATTATTGAAATCGAACATCTTTCAAAAAGCTTTGGCGAGGTCAAGGCGGTACAGGACTTGAGCTTTCGGGTGAAAGAGGGGGAGCTGTTTGCCTTCCTCGGCATCAACGGTGCGGGCAAAAGCACGACCATTTCCATTATGTGCGGACAGCTTGCAAAGGATGTCGGCACAGTCCGAATCGACGGCGCGGACTTAGACGGCAATTTGAATCGGATCAAGCGGAGCTTAGGCGTCGTCTTTCAGTCCTCTGTGCTGGATACGGCGCTGACGGTGCGCCAAAATTTGGAGAGCCGCGCGGCGCTTTACGGCATCAGCGGCAAAGCGTTCAAAAAGCGCCTTGCAGAGCTTGCGGAGCTTTTAGACTTCTCCGACTTGCTCGGGCGTACCGTTGGAAAGCTCTCGGGCGGTCAGCGGCGCAGGATCGACATTGCGCGCGCTCTGCTGCATGAGCCGAAGATCCTGATCTTAGACGAGCCGACAACGGGACTGGATCCGCAGACGCGCCGCCTGCTTTGGAATGTGATCACGCAGCTCCGGCGGGAAAAGCATATGACGGTGTTCCTCACCACGCACTATATGGAGGAGGCCGCCGACGCGGACTATGTTGTGATCTTGGACAGCGGTAAGATCGTCGCAGAGGGGACGCCGCTCGATCTGAAGAATACTTATACCGGAGATTATATTACGCTCTACGGCATTCCCGAAGCGCAGATCAAGACGCTTGGCTGCCAGTATGAAGCGCTGCGTGACGCTTATCGAGTTGCGGTGCCGAACACTGCCGCTGCAACGGAGCTGATCCTGCAGCATTCGGCAATGTTTACGGATTACGAGATCACAAAGGGCAAGATGGACGATGTCTTCCTTGCCGCTACGGGTAAAAAACTGACGGGAGGTGCGGAAAAATGAGCGCACTGAGGGCATTGGTAAAACGAGACAGCAAGCTGTTCTTTAAGGATAAGGGGATGTTTTTCTCCGCTTTGATCACGCCGCTGATCCTATTGCTCCTTTACGGAACCTTTTTGCAGAATGTCTATGAGGATTCCTTCCGCGGCGGGATGGAGGCATTCGGCGTCGCTGTAGATGAATCCTTGCTCGGCGGCTGTGTCGGCGGACAGCTCTTTTCCTCCTTGCTTGCGGTCTGCTGCGTCACGGTGGCGTTCTGCTCAAATCTGCTGATGGTGCAGGACAAGGTCACCGGCGCAAGACGCGACCTGACGATCTCGCCCGTGAAGAGCAGTACGTTTGCACTGGGCTATTACCTCTCAACCATGCTGTCAACGCTGATCATCTGTCTGGTCGCCATGGGCGCAAGCCTGCTGTATGTCGCGCAGGCGGGCTGGTATCTGACGCTGACGGATGTCCTTCTTATGCTGCTGGATGTGTTTCTGCTCGTCATGTTCGGTACAGCACTTTCGAGCATTATCAATCATTTCCTGACTACGCAGGGACAGATGTCCGCCGTCGGTACGATCATCAGTGCCGGCTATGGCTTCCTCTGCGGTGCGTATATGCCGATCTCGCAGTTTTCTACGGGCTTACAGAAGATCCTCGGCTTCCTGCCGGGTACCTACGGCACGTCGCTGCTCCGCAACCACGCCTTGCGCGGTGTCTTTGCGGAGATGGAGCAGCAGAACTTTCCCAAAGAGGTCATTGAGGGTATTCGAGATTCCATCGACTGCAACCTGTATTTCTTCGGGGAGAAGGTAGAAACGGGTACCATGTACCTGATCCTCTGCGGGACGGTTGCTGCCCTGATCGGAGTCTATGTGCTGATCAATGTCATTGCAGGCAGAAAGGCGAGGAAATGAAGAAAAACGGTCGATTTGCCAAAACACGGAGAGCGTTGCTCTTTTGGACGCTGTTTATCGGTATCGGCGCGGTTGCCGGTGCGACGGGGATGCTTGCCGATCCCACCGGAAAGGCGATGGGAATGGATGCGATGCTGCCCTATTTTCAGGTGTTGCCCTTGGCGGAATATCTCTATCAAGACTTCGTATTTCCGGGTTTTGCGCTGCTGATCGTCAACGGACTGACGAATCTGACGGCAGCGGGACTGCTTTTGGCGAGAAAGCGGAGCGGCGTGATCTTGGGCGGTATTTTCGGCGTGACGCTGATGCTGTGGATATGCATTCAGTTCTACATGTTCCCGATGAATTTCATGTCCACGAGCTACTTCATTTTCGGCTTTTTGCAGGCGATCACGGGCTATATGGCGTGGGTTTTTGAAAAGCAGGAGCGATTTTGCGTCTGCGAGAGCGACTATCCGAACATCGGCACGAATCCGAAGGAGCTTGTGGTCTACTTTTCCCGCATGGGCTACACGAAAAAGCTCGCGTTGGAGGAGGCAAACCGCAGCGGCGCGCAGGTGCTGGAAATTCGCGCAACGGAGCGCACTGAGGGCACACTCGGCTTTTGGTGGTGCGGGCGCTATGGGATGCACTGCTGGGCGATGCCGATCGAAGAGATCTCTGCCGATTTTGCAAGCTATGACTGCGTGACGGTCTGCACGCCGATCTGGGTCTTCCATCTGGCTGCCCCGACCAGGGCGTTTTGCAAGGCGGCAAGCGGAAAGATCAAACGCGCAAAGTATGTTTTGGTGCATCATCAGAGAGCTTCCTATGCCGAGACGGCAGAGGAGATGGATGAATTACTCTGCCTGAAAGCCGAAAGCGTCACAAGCGTCTGCTGCCGGAGAGGGGAGTACCTTGCCCGAAAGGAGCTGCGCGCTCTCACTCCTGCAAACCAATAAAAGCATCTGTAGGGCGGGGACATGTCCCCGCCGGTGCAGGAACTGTCTGTTGGGCTA
>JAEDOK010000044.1 GCA_016302005.1 Oscillospiraceae bacterium
GTAAGCATCGCGAAAATACGTCTCGTACCAATCACGGTATCGCAATTAAAATGCACGTTGCACATTTTAATTGGTGATTGGTATGAAACGCAGCCCCCTCCTCGAATCGGACAATTCGGGGAGGGGGCTTTTGCGTATTATTAATGCTTTCTCCATGTAGAGGGGCGGAACAGCAGGAGCATGGGGAAGATCTCCAGCCTGCCGAACAGCATATCCAGCGACAGAACGATCTTCGACAAGGCGGAGAAATTCGCGTAACTGCCCAGCGGGCCGATCTCAATGCTTACGCCGGGGCCGATGTTGTTCAGCGTGGCAAGCACCGAGGTGACGGTCGTATCCGCGCCGAAATTATCGAACGCGACCAACGCGATGGAGAGCAGCACGATGAAAAGGTACACGATCAAAAACGCGCTCGTGCCGCGAATGACATCGGAGCTGACGCGTTTTCCATCCACGGTCATGACCTCGACGGCGTGCGGATGCAGCATATGGCGAATTTCCGAGCGGGCGTATTTGAACAGGATCAGCAGACGGCTGACCTTGATGCCGCCGCCCGTCGAGCCTGCGCACGCGCCGACGACCATCAGGGCAACCAAAATCACCTTGGAAAACTCCGGCCAGAGGGAGAAATCCACCGTGCCAAAGCCCGTGGTCGTGATGATCGAGCCGACCGAGAAGGAGACATGGTGCACCGCCTCCCCCACCGTGGGGAAGTAGCCGCCCGTCAGCATCAGATTCAAGGTGATGAGCGCAATGGCGGCAAAAATAATGCAGAGGTAGCATTTTAATTCGGAGTTCTTCCAAATCAGGCGGAATTTCCGGCAGATCAGGAAGAAATAAATCGAGAAATTCACGCCGAACAGAATCATTGCAACCGTCGTGACGGACTGGACATAGGGAGAATAGCTTGCCAGCCCGTCCGCTCGCACCGAGAAGCCGCCGGTGCCCGCGCTGCCGAAGGTCAGGCATAGGCTGTCAAACAGCGAGATCTCGCCCCAGCCGAATAAATTGCCAAGCTGATAGGCAAGAATCTGCAGCAGGGTCATTGCAATGTAGATGGTATACAGGATCGCCGCTGAGGTGCGCATTTTCGGCACCATCTTGCTCACGGAGGGACCCGGCGACTCCGCGCGCAGCAGATAAATGCTCTCGCCCGACATCGGCACCACCGCGAGCATGAACACAAGCACGCCCATGCCGCCGAGCCAGTGGGTAAAGCTCCGCCAGAACAGCAGGCAGTGCGGCATCGCCTCAACATCGGTCAAAATGCTTGCGCCGGTGGTCGTAAAGCCGGAGATCGTCTCAAACAACGCGTCTAAATAACTCGGGATCGCGCGGCTGAACCAAAAGGGCAGCGCACCCACGAGCGAAATCACAATCCATGAAAGGGAAACCATCACAAAGCCGTCCCGTGCGTGCATCGTGCGACGCGTCTTCGGCTTCAGGAGGATCAGCGGCAGCCCGACGAGTACGCATACGCCGATCGCCGCAAGGAGGCTGTAAAGCTCCTTTTCTCCGTAGAGCAGCGCGACGATGCAGGGCAGCAGCAGAAAGCCGCCGATCAGCAGGAGAACATAGCCCAAAAGGGACAGAATCATTCGGTAGTTCATGCCCGCGCTCTCCGTTTGTCGAGGATGTCGTCGAGGTCGTTCAGCCCCGTCACGGTCGTCACGACGATGACGGTGTCGCCCGGCTCAATGGTGTCCTTGCCGCCGGGTGTAAGGATCTTGCCGCCGCGGTTGATTGCGCCGATGAGCAGATTCGGCTGTAAGGTAAGCTCCATGAGCGGCTTGCCGCAGACAGCGGATTTCGCCGTGGCACGGAATTCCAGCGCCTCGACACGGTTGCCGACCAGCTTGTAAAGTGTTTCCACATTTGAGCCGAGGGAATTCTGCATCGCACGGACATAGCGGACGATGTGATCGGCTGCGATATACCGCGGATGGAACACGCTGCCCAGATCCATCTGCTTGATGATATGTGAGAAGGTGGTGCGGTTGATTTTCGTGACGATTTTCGCGTGGGTGATGCTGCGGGCGTAGAGGCTCATCAGCACATTTTCCTCGTCAATGCCTGTCAGGGAGGCAACCGCGTCCATTTTTGCGATGCCCTCCTCGGCAAGCAGGCGCTCATTCGTCGCGTCGCCGTGAATGACGGTGGCCTCCGGCAGCACCTCGGAGAGGTGGGCACAGGTCTCGGGATTTGCCTCGATGATCTTGACACTCGCGCCGAAATCCAGCATCAGCCTTGCGAGGTAATAAGAGATTCTGCCGCCGCCGAGGAGCATCACGCGCTTGACGGGATCGGTCTGAATGCCGATCTTGCGGAAGAATTTGGCAGCGGTCTTCGGCTTGGCGACGAAGCTGATGCGGTCGCCCGTCTGCAGCCGGAAGTTGCCGGAGGGGATAAAGACCTCGTGCTCGCCGCGCTCCACCACGCAGATCAACACGCCGGTTTGCAGTCTGCCCAGCGTCTGCAGAGTCATGCCCGCGAGGGGCGAGGTCTCGGCCAGACGCACCTTGTGCAGTTCCACGCGGCCCTTGGAGAAGGTGTCAATCTTGATTGCGGAGGGCGACCGTAGGATGCGCGCGATCTCCAGCGCGCTGGCAAGCTCCGGATTGAGCGCCATGCTCAAGCCGAGGTCGTCCTGTACCAGACGGATGCCGGCGGAGTATTCGGGATTGCGGACGCGGGCGATGGTGTTGCCCACGCCCAGCTTTTTGGCAATCAGGCAGGCAAGCAGATTCTCCTCATCCGTGGACATGACCGCGATGGCGAGATCGGAACGGTCAACGCCTGCCTCTTTTTGTGTTTCAAGGGTGATGCCATTGCCCTCCACGGTCATCACATCGAGGGTATTGACCGCGTCAAGGGCGTCGGCGCTGCGGTCAATGACCGTGATCTCATGTCCCTCGCGCAGAAGCTGGTCTGCAAGGGTCACGCCGATTTTCCCCGCGCCGATGATTACGATTTTCATGGATTCGTGTGCCTCCTGTCGGATGCTTTCTTGGAATACCATAGCACATTTCATGCAGGAAAGCAACCGTGAAGTGCGAAAGAAGCCGGCTTCTGCCTCAGAGATCAAATATAAAGCATCCTCCCGCGTTTTACGGGAGGATGGTGTTTTAAAGAATCTTGCATAGGCGGGTCTTCATGAATTTTTCATTCAAATGTTCCAATACATTGGGCAGCTTCGTAAAGCGGGCGGCGAGCCAGCCGATTTCCGCGACGGCGATGCCGGAGATCACATCAAGCAGGACATGCTGCTTGGTAAAGAGCGTCGATGCAAAGACGAGCAGCGTGCCGATGGTGCAAAGCACGCCCGTCAACGCACGATGCCGCAGGGATCTGCACTCGTAGATGTACCTTGTGCCGAGCCATGCCACAAAGCAGTGGATGGACGGGAAGAGATTGGTGGGCGTATCGATCCAATAGATAAACCGCATCACGAATGGGATAAAGCCGCTGCCCTCCACCTCGGGGCGGACATTCGTGGTTGGCAGCACCACAAAGAAGACGAGGCAGATCAGCTTTGCGACGAAATCCGCCGCTGCCAGCCGGTATGCCAGCTTTGGGCTTTCTCTTGCGACGGTGGTATTTTGATAGATCCAAAATATGAAGGTGCCGATATAGACCAGCACCCACGCCGGTTGAAAGGGGGTCGCCCGGTCGAACGCTGTCGTCATATCGAGCGCGTCGGCATAACCGGTGAAGAGCTGAATGAGCTTTGCGCCCTGATAGGCGAGAAGATTCATCAGTCCGGTCAGCGTCAGCGGCAGAATTGCATAGGTCGGGATGATTTTGCGCAGGGTGCGCCGAAACATGGGGGTCACCTCGGTTTTTTCTAACATTATAGCGGAAATCTGCGGAAAGTCAATCTCACGCTTCGATAATATTGATGCAATAGCGCATCAGAATTACCGCAAGCTGGGCGCGGGTGGCGTTGCCCTGCGGGTCGAGCCGCTGATTGCCGACGCCGCTGATCAAGCCTTCGGCGACCGCCCACGACATTGCGCCCTGTGCATAGCTGCTGATGCTGCCTCGATCGCCGAATGCCGAAAGGTCAGCGAAAGCAGAGATGGGATAACCTTTGTAACTCGTGTAGCGGAGCAGTATAGTCGCCGCCTGTTCGCGGGTCACTTCTTCCTCAGGGGCAAACTTGCCGCCGCCAACGCCGTCAATGATGCCGCGCAGCTTCCCCCATGTTACGGCGGAGCTGTACCACGCTGACGCAGGCACGTCGATGAAATCCGTACCCGGCAGAATCGCGGGGGAGCCCTCCAAACGGTAGAGCACCGTCACGAGCATGGCGCGGGTCATGGTACCCTCGGGATCGAAGCGCCCCTCTGCGACGCCGTTGAACATGCCGTGGGAGATCGCGTAATCCACGCCGTCGTGATACCACTGGCTGCGGTCTAAATCCTCGTATTGCAGAGAGAGGCAACGGCTTTCCGTGAAATGAACCGTCAATGTGCAGTCGGCAGCTTGGTCGGAGAAGAAAAACCTATTACCGTCCTGCGTAACGGTTGCTGCATCTGCCGGTGTGAGCGTCCAGCCGCTGACGGTGTAATTCTCGTTCGGCACGGCGAGAACGTAACCGGTTTTCACCGTTACCTTGCCGTAAGCTGGCGCGTCAGAGGCGGCATTGACCGTGTATTCCGAGCTTGTCAGCAGGGGTATGGTCAGCGGATAATCGGCGACCGCGCCCTCACTCGGCTTTCTCGGATCTGTCTGACCAAGCGACTCGGCAGCGGTGTATGCGCCGGTTTCATCATAGCGCGAGAGGACAATACGGTTGTCATAGATCGTCAGCACCGAGAGGGTGAGAGTATCATTGGTGGCGCTTGTGGAGTAGCCGACATAACCGGCATTCATATAGGTGAAGTTGAGCGTCTGTCTGTTGCTGCCTGCCGCGCCGTGGCTTGGCGTGTTGACATCCAGCGTCTGACCCCGGGCGACAAAGTTGACCGCGCCACCCCAGTCTGCCTCATAGTCCGCAGCAGCGCCGGAATGGTTATGCCCGAAGAGAAACAGGACATTCAGTTCCTCGGCGGCTTCGTTCAGCTCGGAGAAAATGAGACTTGCGTAGGGGTTGTCGCCGCCGTTATAGCGGGTGGAATAGTGCAGCGGGACATGGCAAAGCACAAGGATCGGGCGCAGCTCCTTTGCCGCGCTCAGCTCGTCCATGCACGCGCCCAAACGCTGCGCTGTCGCGGAGATCGTACTTTCCATTGCAGCGGTCTGACTGTATGGAAAGTCCTTTTCGTTGATGACATATACGAGATAAGCGTCTTCCGCGTCATAGGGCTGCAAGCCGCTTTCGGCAAGCGCGGGCGTACCCTCATAGTCGTGGTTGACCTGCGTGAAGACTGTTGTGTGTGAGGCGGTATAGCCGACGCCGAAGGTATTATCCAGCATCGAGCGGATATAACCGATGCCCTCGCTCGAGCAATGCGTGCCGTCGCCGTCCGACTGGAAGTGGTCGGTATAGTCTCCGACAAACAGCGCCGCGTCAGGTGTTACGCCGTCGGCTGCGACGGAGGAGAGAAGCGCTTTCAGCGAGACCGCGCGGGGCTGCTCGTCCAGCGGCGTATCGTCGTAGAGAAAACGGTTATAGGAGGGACTGTAGCAGTTGTTTTGAAAATCCGAACCAAGCAGGATCGTGACGGGAGTCTCCGCCGCCTGCGCAAACGGCAGACAGGACAGCAACAGGATAAGGATCAGCAGAGCGGGAACGGCGCGTTTCATGGGATTATTCCTCCTTTTTTGTCTCTCGGAATGCGAAAAAGCGCTGCCCGAGGTAGTTGAAGCCGACGAACAGACACATGCCCGTCAGCATGGCGAGATTATCGCGCACAGTCTTTGATGCGCCGGACAGTAGATGATATACGGCAGGCTTTGCAAGACCGTAGGCGAGCAGGTAGCACACCACGATATTCAGTGCGAAACGGACGATCACTCCGACACCGCTGCCTTTGTATTTGAAGGTAAAATAGCGGTTGAGAAAATAGCTCATCACGCTTGCCAGTGCGTAGCTGACCGCCGTGGATGCCCAATAGCCCATGCCTGCCCAGTTGTAGAGCAAAAACATCAATCCGTTGCCGACGAGCGTATTCAGCACGCCGACCAGCAGAAATTTCCACAGCTTTGCGTCAAAGAGCGACAAAAGCTTTTTTTTCATATGCAGACCTCCAAAGGATATTATTATCATCATAGTAGAAAACAGAGAAAAAAGCAAGAAAAATCCTCAGCCAAGCGGCTGAGGATGGAGGCTCATTCCCAACAGGTCCAAATATCGCCTTCACTGGAAGCGGTGAAGATCGGTTCGCCGTCCGTGGAGAGGTAGCATAGCACAACGGTCAGCGCGCCGGAGCGGCACTGGGCAGTGATGTCGAGGTCGATGGAACGCGCCTGATCCAAATAGGTCTCCGGCGCAAGCTCGTCTACATAGACCTTTCCGCCGATGCTGCACGCATCCTCATAGGACAATGAGGAAACGCGGGAAAGCGTTAGGGTATTGGTTTTCCTGTCATACTCCCACGCGAACTCCGGCAGCTTCTGCGCGGCATATTCCTCTACGGAAAGTCCGTCTGCGGCAGTTTCCGTTTCCTGCGTCTCTCGGTAGAGCGAGACAAAACGGATGCACAGAAATATGCCCGCAGTGAGGAGAACCACTAAAATAATCGCGACGCCGATAATCAGCCATTTTTTCATCTTTGCACCACCTTCACCAACAGTATAGCGCAAAGGACACAAAAAGTAAAGAGTTTACACGGCTTCAAGCTCGGCACTTGCTAAGAGGTCGGAGAAGACCGTGCGGTATTCTTTTTCGTGCGCTGCGCCGCATACGACGGAGAGAGCGTAGTAATATGCACCATCGCTGAACAGTGCGGCGGAGCAGGTGAGGTCGCCCTCCTCTCCGGCTGCCGTCCATGCGAAGCGGTATTCCTCCTGCGGGAAGCTGCAAACGCGCAGAAGCTCCAGCTCGTCCGCGGGTCTGCCCGTTACACGGAGCAGGGCGGATTCCAGTGAATCGGCGGCGAAGACCTCCTGTATGAGCGTATAATCCTCATGCAGGAAGACCGCATTGCGCCCCTCGTCGGAAGAGGAGGTCAGAATGGCATCGGTCGGGAAATCGGCATTCAGATAAAAACTCGGCGTACTCGGCGCGGCGGGACACTCAATTGTCTCAAGTGCGCTGGCTTGCTTGACATCGCAGGCGGACAATGTTAGAATAAGCGGTAACAGGAACAAGACAAATACTCTTTTCATGAGACACCTCCGAAGGGACTGATGATATGTTCTATTTTTACGCGGGATATCTTCTCTGTATGAATCTGCTTGCGCTGGTTTTTATGTATGCCGACAAGCGCCTTGCGAAAAAGAAAAAATGGCGCATCCCCGAAAAAACGCTCTTTTTGGTAGCAGGACTCGGCGGAAGCCTCGGCGGGCTGTTAGGTATGTACCTCTTCCGCCATAAAACGCGGCACTGGTATTTTGTGCTGGGCTTTTGGCTGCTGTTTCTTGCACATACCGCGCTTGCTGTTTTTCTCTTTTACATGGGAGCGTTGCAGCTTCCGTAAAAAATGACCCGAAAAGGGGTGTGTCCTTTTCGGGTCATTTGTGTCCTAATTTGTGTTTGGTGCCGTCAGGTTCGACGATATAAGTGTTGTCAAGCTGCGCACAGAGATTTTTGCGGAAGGCGGCGATGTATTGCTCCCGCAGGGCGGCGCGTTCCTTCGTCTCCTCCCCGGTCAGTCCCTCTGTTTTAGCCTTGTGCGCAAGCTCGTTGATCCGCTTGACCAGCTCGTCCATATTCATCATGCATCAACTCCCGCCTATATTTTAGCCTTTTCCTGCCGTTCTGTCAAGGAAGCACTTGCCTCACGGAGTGCTTTCGGGTATAATATTCCCATCAACTTCGGAGGAAATGCGATGAAGGTAATGGTGATCGGCGGCGGTGCGTCGGGTATGATGGCGGCGCTGACTGCGTCAGAACAGAATAACAACGAGGTTCTTTTGCTGGAACGGCAGGCGCGCATGGGCAGAAAGCTTCTTGCCACGGGCAACGGGCGCTGTAATTTGACCAACCGCAACTTGACCCGGGAGAATTATCACGGAGAGCTGCCCGACTTCTGCGGCTATGCGCTGCGGGAATTCGGCGTGGAGCAGACGTTGGCTTTTTTTCGTTCACTCGGGCTTCTGACCGTGACGGAGGCTTCCGGGCGCGTTTATCCGCTCAGTGACAGCGCGAACAGCGTCGCGGATGTCCTGCGGCTGACACTTGAGCAGCGGGAGAATGCCGCGATTATCACTGGTGCGGAGGTTACGGTGCTGCACCGTCGAAAAGGGAAGTTCTATGCCGTGACAGGGGAACAGACCTTTGAAGCTGACCGCGTGATCGTCTGCGCGGGCGGCGCGGCGGGCGCAAAGTTAGGTGGCACGGATCTGGGCTACCGCTTGTTGACCTCCTTCGGACATACACGCACGAAACTCTATCCCGCCCTTGTCCAGCTCCGCACCGATACGACCTATGTCCGCTCCCTCAAGGGTGTGCGCTGCGACGCGGCGGTGCGCTGCGGCAGAGATACCAGGCACGGCGAGGTGCAGTTTACGGACTACGGCGTGAGCGGCCCCGTGATCTTCGAGCTATCCCGCACGGTCTCCGTCGGCGGGACGGAACAGACCCTTTTGCTCGATCTGCTGCCGGATATCTCAGAGGAGGAGTTGACGGAGCTTTTGCAGTCGCGCTGCACTGCGCTGCCGCAGCTCAAGGCGGAGGATCTGCTCACCGGGATGCTCCACAACCGCCTCGGCAGGACGCTACTGCGTGCCTGCGGCTTCTCCTTGGAAATGCCCTGCGGGGAATTTGACGGGGAAATGCGGGAGGCGCTTGGAAAAAAGATCAAGCATTTTGCCCTGCCCGTCCTCGGTACGATGGGGATGGACGGCGCGCAGGTGACTGCCGGCGGCATCCGCACGGTGGAGTTTGACGAAAAAACGATGGAAAGCCGCCTCTGCCCCGGGCTTTACGCTGCGGGAGAGGTGCTGGATATCGATGGGGACTGCGGCGGCTATAACCTGCAATGGGCGTGGTCGTCGGGGCATCTCGCGGGAGAATTAAGGGGGAAGAAATGATTCGCATTCGGGATATCACGCTGCCCTTGGAGCATGACAAGGGCGCGCTTCTTTACCATGCGGCGCAGGCGCTGCATATCCGCGCGTCGGAGATTTCGTCGTTGCAAATTTTTCGCCGCTCGCTCGACGCAAGAAAAAAGCCGCAGTTAAAGTGGGTCTACACCGTTGATGTGACGCTCCGTTCCGGGGAGAGCCGCGTCCTGCGGCAGTGCCGGAGCAATAAAATCACAAAGGAAGAACCCTATGTCTACCGCGTGAAGAAAGTTCAATCAGAGACACGACCTATTGTTGTCGGTTTCGGACCTGCGGGGATGTTTGCGGCGCTTGTGCTGGCGCTTTCCGGCTTAAAGCCCATCGTTTTGGAGCGGGGCGACCCTGCGCCGGAGAGGCGGGAGAAGGTCGAACGGTTTTGGAACGGCGGCGCACTGAATCCGGAATCGAATGTGCAGTTCGGCGAGGGGGGTGCAGGCACCTTCTCCGACGGCAAGCTGCATACCGGGACGAAAAACGAGCGCGGGCGCTGGGTGCTGGAGCAATTTGTCAAAGCGGGTGCGCAGGAGGAAATTTTATATGATGCAAAGCCCCATGTCGGCACGGATGTGCTGTTCGAGGTTGTGCAGAATCTGCGCAAGCGTATTATTTCCCTCGGCGGGGAAGTCCGCTTTGGCGCAAAGCTGACGGGGCTTCTGACGGAAAACGGCGCACTCCGCGGCGCGGAATATGTGCAGAGGGGTGAGAAAAAGCGCCTGCCCTGTGAAAAGCTGATCCTTGCCATCGGGCACAGCGCCCGCGATACCTTCCGTGCCCTTGCCGCTTTGGGCGTGCCGATGGAGGCAAAGCCCTTTTCCATGGGCGTGCGCATCGAGCATCCGCAGAGGGAGATCGACATGGCGCAGTACGGAATGCCGAGAGGAAAAGCACTCCCTGCGGCGGATTATAAGCTCTCGTGCCATCTCCCCGACGGCAGCTCTGCCTATACCTTCTGCATGTGCCCGGGCGGCTATGTTGTCGCGGCTGCATCGCAGGAGGGAGCAGTCGCTACGAATGGCATGAGCTACAGCGGTCGCGGCGGTGAAAACGCGAACGCCGCCCTGCTGGTCACCCTCAAGCCGGAGGATTTCCCAGAACAGGGCATCTTCGGCGGGATGCATTGGCAGGAGGAGATCGAGAAAAAAGCCTTCTTGCTTGCGGGAAGCACCTATGCCGCGCCCGCACAGACGGTCGGGGACTTTTTGGCGCACCGTCCCCCTGAGGCACTCGGAACGGTCACGCCGACCTATCGCCCGGGTGTAACGCCCTGCGATCTGCACGCGCTGTTTCCGGAAAAAATCACCAAGACACTGGAACAGGCGATCCCGGAGCTGGATGCCGCACTGCATGGCTTTGCCTCGCCCGATGCTCTCATGACCGCACCGGAGACGCGCAGCTCGTCGCCGATCCGCATCCTGCGCGGAGAGAATCGCCAAAGCAGCGTTGCGGGGCTGTATCCCTGCGGGGAGGGTGCCGGCTACGCTGGCGGCATTTTGTCTGCTGCGGTGGACGGCATGCTCTGCGCCGAGGCAATCATTGAGGCTTTTCAGTGACCTTTTTCGCCGTTGCAACCGCCGGTTGCGGGAATTCCAGCTGCCGTCGCTTGTCAAATTGCTTGGATTATTTTAGACTGAGGACAGAAATCAGGAAAGCGAGGGCGAAAAAAGAAATGAAACTGAATGAAAAGATTTTCCAATGCCGCAAGCGGAGCGGACTTTCCCAGGAGGAGCTTGCCGAGCGTGTCGGCGTGTCAAGGCAGGCGGTGAGCAAGTGGGAGCTTGGCACGGCGCTGCCGGAATTGGACAAGCTGAAGCTGCTGGCAAAGACCTTCGGCGTCTCGACGGACTGGCTCCTTGACGATGAGCAGGAGACTCCGCAGGTGCAGCGGCAGGAGACACCGCCTGTTGCAGAGCAGCGTTCTTGGGTTGAAGATGTTCCGGGCATGATCGGAAAGCTCCTGAGGCGTTACGGCTGGCTGTTCGGCGTTTATCTCGGCGTTGCGGGCGCCGCGTTTTTGGGACTCGGCGCGTTGGCAAGATTTATGGTCGGCAGAATGTTCTCCGGCTTTGACAGTGATCTTTTTATGACACCGGAAATGGGCAATATGATTACCAATAATCCGGTCTCCATCATGGGAACGGTTATCATGGCAGTCGGTGCAGTGCTGCTCGTCGTCGGCATCGTTCTTGCTGTGATCTTGAAACGAAAAGGGAAAAAATAAAACACGCGGCGGACTGACAAATAAGCGTCAGCCCGCCGTTTTTGCAAAACAGAACGATTTGTACGTATTCCGTAGTTCCTGCACCTGCGCGCCGAGTCGTCGCGCCCTACAGCCTTAAAGAGAGTGCCTGCATAGATTGTACCCGCAATACCCGCAAGGGGCACGCCGCATCCGTAGCGCTCCTTCGTCGCGAACGGCTGCGCAGGGGGTATGCCGCATCCGTAACGCTCGTTCCTCGCGAACGGCTGCGCTACCACGTCGCTTCGCTCCTCGCAATGACAAATAGGGCACTCTTGCCGCGTCATTGTCATGAAACCCTTTGTAGAACGGGGACAGTCATAAGCCGCGTGTAGGAACTACCGACTGCGTACATGCTTGTTTGTTTGTACCGTCTGCCGCTTCGCGGACGGCGGGGGGACGTTTGCGAGCGCCGCCTGCGGCGGAAGAAGCGAGCAAAAAGGAGTGGCAGAATCAAGGCGATTGGCAAGCGGGCTTCGCCCGCGCAGACAGAGCCGCTGATTCAACAGAACATGTCCCCGCCCTACAGGGGACGGTAGGTTATTGCGCGGCGTTTTTGAGGATGCACTTTAGCGTGCGGACGCAGGCTTCCATGTCCTCAATGGGGACATATTCGAATCTGCCGTGGTAGTTTTCACCGCCGGTGAACAGGTTCGGGCAGG
>JAEDOK010000045.1 GCA_016302005.1 Oscillospiraceae bacterium
TAAGCATCGCGAAAATACGTCTCGTACCAATCACGGTATCGCAATTAAAATGTGCTTTGCACATTTTAATTGGTGATTGGTATGAGAATATATCCGAGCTTCTCATAACAGGCATTCGACGCGGTATGCTCTGCATCCGTATGAAGCGTGGGAACATATCACGCGTCAATTGCCGGCTTTGTAACCTGATACCCTGCGATGTTCACTGAGATCGACGCGCTGGATATAAGACAAATCTCTGATTGGGATATCCGAATTCTTCGATCAGCGCCTCCGGGATAAAGCCGTATTTTTGATAAAGCGCTCTCGGAGCAGCTCCCTTTGCGTCATCTTCCCGGAAAGTTGACACGGTGATTGGTTTTGTTCTGTCAAGCATTTCCAAAGACCGGGCAAGCAATTGACTCCCGATCCCCTGCAGCCTGTGATCTTCTGAGACTGCCAGGCAACAGATCATGTTATATTTGCGTGAGAGCAGAAGCACCCCGACGATCCGTTTGCCGTCCTTAACACAGATCGCGCGTCCTTGTCCCATAAACTTTAATACCGTATCTCTGTGTTCCCTGAGCGCGTCCTCTGTCTCTAACCCCGGAAAGTTCCAACTGACACGTTTCACCAATTCCATCCAGGAGTCAATATCCTGTTCGGTTCCTTCAACTACGGTATCCATCTTTTCCCTGCCTTTTGTATCTGATTTTTTCTTGTTTTTCCTGTTTGTAGGGATGCTCCTTCCCCCAAAAAGCTGAAATGTCTCACTCACATATCTCTAGTATAGCTACCTATCGTTTGGTAGTCAATAGGAGATACGGCTTTTCTTGCTCTGCCGATCAGACATTTTGCGAATGCAGCGATGCCGGCGTTTCTCTGTCAGACCGTATCCAACGCCGACATCTCGAAAGCTCTGCTGTTCCATTGCGAAACGGGTATCCTCAAATATGCTGAAAGCAGGCGTTGCGCAGAGAAAGATCTTTATATTGGTTCTCCTTGCTCGTTAAACGCTGCCCAAAATTCGACCGTCGGTGGCGATGGTGACCACATTCCACGGGATCATTTTGCCGCTGCTTGCCAGCGCTTTCTTCACCGCGTGTTCCAGACCGCCGCAGCAGGGCACCTCCATCCGCACCACGGTGACGCTGCGAATGTCGTTGTCCCGAAGAATATCGGTGAGCTTCTCCGAATAGTCCACGGAATCCAGCTTGGGGCAGCCCACCAGCGTTACGCGGTCCTTGATAAAATCCTGATGGAAATTTCCATAGGCGTAGGCGGTGCAGTCCGCGGCGATCAGCAGCTTCGCTCCGTTAAGCCAGGGAGCGTTCACCGGTACCAGCTTAATCTGCACCGGCCAATGGAAAAGCTGGGATTGCCGGGGCATCACCTCTGCCGTTGACTCCTGCCGCCGGATGGTTTTGACCGCAACCCCGGGACAGCCGCAGGGCAGCTTCTCTTCCTTCTTTGCTTTCGCCGCCAGCACGGCGGCTTCATCATAGGCGGCAGCTTCCCGCTCTACAAAGGAAATAGCGCCTGTGGGACAGGCGGGGAGACAGTCACCCAGACCGTCACAGTAGTCATCCCGCATCAGCTTTGCCTTTCCGGCAACCATAGCGATCGCGCCCTCGTGGCACGCAGCCGCACAGGCACCGCAGCCGTTGCACCGTTCTTCGTCAATGTTGATAATTCTTCGAATCATGTTATTTCCTCCTTGTTTCGCCGTACTTCCGGCTTGGTCATTTCTTTTTGCATTGCCGCGATCTCCATCATGTGCTCGTACATTTCATCACCGACGCATTTTCGGGCATACTGGCACCATTGCACACAGCTCAGTGTGTCGTTATAGGCGATAAAGCCACAGGTTTCGCAGGCAACTTTTGTGTCAATGGAAAATAGCTCGATCAGATTGCCGCATTGCGGGCAAACAATTTCTCGGATCGTAGGTGTCCGGGGCTTGCCTTGACAGCCTTCCATCACCATAGTTACAAACCTCCTTGCTTGACTTTTCACCGATAGTTTACTATATTGATAAAAAAACGTATGTTGGAAATCCAACAAAGGAGGAACTATGGAAGAGCACTTCGAGATTTTTTCAAAATGTCCGCTGTTTGCAGGGATCTCTCAGAAGGAAACGAGGGAGATGCTGGGCTGTCTGAACGGAAAAATCACCCGAATCGCCAAAGGCGACCCGGTGTTTCTGGAGGGGGATCCCGCACGGTATATGGGGGTGGTGCTGGCGGGAGCCGTTCAGATCGTGCGGGATGATTACTATGGCAACCGAAGTGTACTGACGGTGGTTGCCCCCGGCGGGCTCTTTGGGGAAACCTTTGCCTGTGCGGGACTGGAAGCCTTGCCGGTGAGCGCCATTGCTCTGCAAAACAGCACCGTGCTGCTGCTGGATTGCAGGCGGGTGTTGACGGGCTGTACCCATGCGTGTCCCTTTCACAGCCGTCTGATTAGCAATCTCCTGCAGGGTATTGCGCAGAAGAACCTGACACTGACGCAAAAGATCCGCTATATGTCCCGAAAAACCACCCGGGAAAAGCTGATGGAATTTCTGCTGGATCAGGCAAAGGAACAGGGGAATTCGGAATTTGTGATCCCCTATGACCGACAGGCGCTGGCGGACTATCTCGGCGTAGAGCGCAGCGCCATGTCGGCGGAGATCGGGAAATTAAGAAAGGAGGGACTGATCGAAAGCAGCGGATCCAGCTTCCGCCTGCGAACCTCCGATTCGGACACAAAAAAACCGCCTTTTCCGATCTGATGATACAGCGGGAAAGGCGGAATAGAAAGTGAAATATCCTTCGATTGTGAAATAATGCCCATCGGTCATTTTGAAATTTTCGGCTTACGCGGAAAGCGAAACGAAATAAAACCCTAACACCCGCAAACATCTCACATGGCGTTAGCCATATTTCACTTGCGAAGCAAATTTCACAAATCCAAAAAGGATTTATTTCGTTGAAAAAAGCACGCCGAAGCGTGCTTTTTTCATGCGAAAGACGAGCAAAAAGGTGCGTAAATTACTCAATACTGCTTTTAATAGTTTCCAAGATTTCTTTTTCCGCCTCTTTGCCATACGCATAAAGTGTAACGGTGATACTAGTGAAGTGGTAAGCTTAAATTGGACACGGAGGGGGTAGAAATTGGACAGGGGTGCATTTCATTTAGGGCGGGGGGTGCTTTTTGTTATTCATTCCATCAAAACCAGGGAAACTCCAATTCAAAATACGATCTGTCCGTATGACCGTCGTTTGGAGAATAAAAACCACGAAGGGTCTCAAATCCGTCAAATTGAATCCAGTAAGTTTTACCGTCAAATTCGATGGATTTTAGCACTGCCCCAATAAAACAGTTTCGCACATGCTCCTTCACCGGCAATTCTTTTATATTACTCCGGGGTGGAACTACTGTTGAAAGCCCATCAACAGAAATATATATGCTACTGTCACCAAATTCTAAGGTTGCGTATCCAAATTGTCCAACCGAAAAATCTACACCGCCAAGAGCAGGAGTAAAATCGAATTCGTCAATACCATATGCTTTGATATTCGTTACTGCTTTGCCGGTAAATTGCGTTAGTACAGATGCCCTTGCATTTGAAAAGCCTGTTTTCCAGTTGTATACAAATACCGCAGCCTCATGCTTGTCTGTTTCTGAATTGCCCCACCACAGGGTGTGCATTTCCCAATTATTCATAATATCAAGTACGGCTGGGTGGTATGTTTTTGAGCAACGCACATTTTCAATGTAGGCAGGGTTTGTGTCGATCACATGGTATTTCCTGCTGCCTCTGGTTATTCCGATTGCTGCAATGGTTTTTCTCGAAGGATCCCAGTATTTTCCGCAAAGGTAAACTTTTGTGCCGCCAGTAAATGCAGGTGTGCCGTATCTAACGATTCCATTTTCATCTGAATGCGATTTCGTAATATTTCCTACTACACAGTATTTCCAGTCTGCAGATTGTGACATCATACCGTCTCCTTCCCTGATGCTGTTATCATATCACAGAATGTGTCCAATAAACAAGCACAATTAAAGAGATTTGTTTTGTTTTATAATTAACCCAGCAATTCGCTGAACGGACTATTGTCATTTTACTATTAGCTGAACGATACTCGATATTCGATAAACGATTACCCTATTAGGTGAACGGAGTAAAGGGCAATCGTTCAGCGAATAGAGCTTGCTTAAAGTGCTTTTGTGGAACGAAAAAGTATTTTCTTTTGATTTGTTTCGAAAACTTCGGAAAAATGGGTAATTCGTCAAATATATAAAAGAAAAATCCCACCCTGACTCTATCAAAGTCAGGGTGGGAATGTGGTGCCGGTGGCCGGACTCGAACCGGCACGGTATCGCTACCGGTGGATTTTGAGTCCACTACGTCTACCAATTCCATCACACCGGCGTGGTGAAATCTGTGCGAGCATTATTATAACCGCATTGCGGCAAAAATGCAAGTGTTTTTTCGCGTTTTTGCAGACTTTCTGCGCCTTTATCAACGGTTTTTGATCTGAGCGGAGAGGTGCTTGGAAAGGACGGCGAGGCTGGTTGCCATGTTTTCGTTCTGCACTAAGATGCCCTCGGGGACATCGAGGTGGGTCGGGGCAAAATTCCAAATCGCTTTGATGCCGTTGGCGATCAGTTCTTCGCAGACGGTCTGCGCCTGCGCGGCGGGCACGGTGATGATGCCGATCAGGATTTTGCGGTGAGCGCAGAGCCTGCCTAAGTCGCGCATGGGCAGGATGGGCTTGCCGCTCTTGTCTGTGCCGAGGAGGGTGTCGCACGCGTCAAAGGCGGCGACGATGTTCAGACCGTATTCCGAAAAGCCGCTGTAGCCCAAGAGCGCTCTGCCAAGCTTGCCTGCGCCGATGAGGACGGCGTCGTTGGTGTTATCGTAGCCGAGAAACTGTTCAATGTCCGCCACGAGGCTCTCTCTGCGGTAGCCGACCTTTGGTCTGCCGCCGTCGGAGACCAGTGCGAGATCCTTGCGCACCTGTACCTCGCCCATGCACAGCGCCGTCGCCAGCGTCGTTGCGGAGATATTCTCCGGCGCGTCGTCGGGGAGCGCTTTTAAATAAGAAAGATAGATCGGCAGCCGCCGAATGACTGAATTTGATACCTTCTGTTCCATGTTTTACCGCCTAATTCCGTAATCAAAACCATTATAACAGAAGATGGACGGCTTTGCAATTTCTTTTTCTGCGGCGTTTGCCGATTTGACCGATCTGCGGAAGTTTGTGTGTAGTTAGCAGTTCCTGCACGCGGCACGCCGAGTCGTCGTGCCCTACGGAGAGGGCTGTGAGCAACGGTTGTAGGGACGGGGACATGTCACCGCTGACCGCGTAAGCGGCAGACGGTACAGGAGGATAGGTTCGTACGCAGTTGATAGTTCCTACACGAGATTGCCACGGCGCAAGCGCCTCGCAATGACAGAAAAGGCACCCCCATTTGTCATTGCGAGGAGCACAGCGACATGGCAATCTCAAGCCGAAAGCTTGTACGCAGTCGGTGGTTCCTGCACATGGGTGGACAGAGTCATCCGTCCCTACAGAAAATATTTTGGGAGAAGCTATGAGACTTGACGCAAGAGGTCGCAGCGGAGGCGCTGCATGATGCGCTTTTCTAAGCGGGAGATGTAGGATTGGGAGATGCCGAGCAGATCTGCGACCTCCTTTTGGGTCTTTTCCGGTGCGCCGCAGAGCCCGAAGCGCAGGCAGACGATATAACGGTCGCGCTCCGGCAGGCGGGCGAGGGCTTCCCGCAGAAGCTGCAGCTCCACATCCTCCTCCATCGGGCGCATAACCGTGTCGCCGTCCGTGCCTAAAATATCCGACAGCAGCAGCTCATTGCCGTCCCAATCGGTGTTGATGGGTTCATCCAGCGACACCTCGGTCTTTTGCGAGGAGATCTTGCGGATATGCATGAGAATTTCGTTTTCAATGCAGCGGGAGGCATAGGTCGCGAGCTTGATCTTTCGGTCGGACCGGAAGGTGCTGATCGCTTTGATGAGTCCGATGGTGCCGATGGAGATCAGGTCTTCGATATTGACGCCTGTGTTTTCAAAGCGCCGCGCGATATAGACGACCAGACGCAGATTTCGCTCAATGAGACGCTGCTTGGCTTGTTCGTCTCCCTCGGCGGCGCGGGTGAGCAGGGCTTGCTCTTCGGCAGCGGTCAGCGGCGGGGGCAGGATATCGCTGCCGCCGATGTACTGTACCTTGGTCGGCGGGTGAAGCAGCGCGTTCAGAAGCTGGGCAAGGGTTTTAAGCATGAATGACACCTCCGGTTAATGCATCGTAGGCGCCTCCGTCCGACACGGGAGTCGGGCTGAAGGCGACAAGTCCGAGTTTGGTTTCCTTTTCAATCGTGATTTTGCAGGGCAAGGCAAGCAGCAGCCCTGACCGGATGCCGACGGCGCGGTAGGGGATCAGGCGCGGCGCTTCGGCTTGCAGACGCAGGGCGAGGGCAGCGGGTGCGGCAAAATCCTCCGCCGTCAACGAAAGCTCGGTGGGAAAGAGCCGTTTTGCCGCCTGCCAATAGACGGTCAGCACCTGTGCGCCGCTGATGGGGTCGCAGAGGGTGTTGCCGCTGTCCCGCAGGGCGGTGAGCTGCACGGTGCGCCCATTGCGGCAGAGCGTAACGGGCACAAGGCTGTCGGGAGCGTGGGTCAGGCGCGGCAGAAGCAGACGGCACGCGAGACTGACGGCAGCGGCGGTCAGCAGCAGCGTGAAGAAGCTGACGGGATAGAACAGGGCGTTTTCGCGGTAGCGCACCGTACCGTTTTGCAGCAGGGCGACACCATAGACTGCGCCGCACAGCACCAGTGTGATCGCGCCGAAGACCGCAGCCAAGCGCAGCGTGGCACGGTGCGGACCGAAGGCGGCGAGCAGCATTAACCCCGCGCACAGGAGCTTGCAGGGGATCAGCTTCAGCCAGCCGCAGTGCGGCAGCCAGACGAGTATGGCGTAGAGCGCGCCCACCAGCGAGCTGAGAAGCAGCCTCCGGTTGCGGATCGCCGCCGCGCCCAAACGTGCGGTTGCCCGAAGCAGGAGATAATTTACCCCGAAATTGAGCGCGAAGACCAAGTCAAGATAAACGGAGATATGCATCGCCTCCTTCAAAGCCCGTGGACAAAGTATAAGGGCAAGCATGCAAAAAACAGGTCGCAATCCCTTGAGGAATGCAGACCTGTTTTCGGTGAAATCAGTATTTTTCGGGTTGAAAAGAACGGGTAATTCCATTTCCCGCCTGTGTTTTTTGCAGGAAATCAGCTCGTCGCGTCGAACGATTCTTCCGCATGGCGGACTGCCTTGATGTTTTTCTCCGCCTTGCTGCGCGGGAGCATGACCTCATGCCCGCAGCCCAAACATTTGAGGCGAAAATCCGCGCCCGTGCGCAGCACCTTCCATGTGTTGCTGCCGCAGGGGTGCTGTTTTTTCATGGTCAGAATGTCGTTTAATCGGATATCCATAAGCCCTCACTTCTTGATCTCGTCCCAATAGTGCTTTGCCGCCTGCTCAATCTTGTTGTCGCCGTATTCATAATACTGCGTGCCCTTGAGGATATCGGGCAAATACTGCTGCTTGACCCAGTGGTTCGGATAGTCGTGCGGATAGAGATAGCCCTGCTCGCGCTCCTGCCCGGCGCTGTCGGCGTGGACATTTTGCAGCTCACGCGGGAACACGCCGATCTTACCCGCCTGCACATCCTGCATGGCGCGGGCAATGGCGAGATAGCCGGAGTTGGACTTCGGCGCGGTGGCAAGAAAGATCACGGCGTCCGCCAGCGGCAGGCGTGCCTCGGGCATACCCAACTGTAAAGCGGCATCCACGCAGGCTTTGACGATCGGGATCGCCATCGGATAGGCAAGCCCGATGTCCTCGCAGGCGGAGCAGAGAATGCGGCGGCAGCAGGAGGGCAGGTCGCCGACCTCCAAAAACCGCGCGAGATAGTGGATCGCCGCGTCGGGATCGGAGCCGCGAATGGACTTCATCAGTGCCGAGAGACAGTCATATTGATTGTCGCCGCCCCGGTCATAGCGCATGGCGGAGCGCTGCGTGACCGCTTTTGTGTCCTCGAGCCGGATCACCAATTCTTCGTCTCCGGGGTGCGCGGCGATGAACAGCGCCTCTACCGCATTGAGCGCCTTGCGGACATCGCCGCCGCAGGAGGAGGCAATATGCTCCAATGCGCCCTCCTCGCTCGTCACCCGCAGACCGGTCTTGGCGGTCATATAGTCCACCGCGCGGCAGACCGCTTTCATCGCCGCCTCGGGGGTGATGGGCTTGAATTCAAAGACCGTGGAGCGGCTTAAAATCGCGTTGAAAATATAGAAATAGGGATTTTCCGTCGTGGAGGCAATGAGGGTGATCTTGCCGTTCTCGATATACTGCAATAAGGACTGCTGCTGGCGCTTGTTGAAGGACTGGATCTCGTCGAGATAGAGCAGAATACCGTTGGGTGCCATCAGGGTGTCGAGCTGGGAGACGATCTCCTTGATATCGGCGGTGGAGGCAGTGGTCGCGTTGAGCTTGTATAAGGTGCGCTGCGTCGCGTCCGCGATGATGTTGGCGACGGTGGTTTTGCCCGTGCCGCTGGGGCCGTAAAAAATCAGATTCGGCACTTTACCGGACTCGATCATGCGGCGCAGCATCTTGCCCTCGCCCAAGATATCCTCCTGCCCGACGACCTCGTCCAGCGTCTTCGGACGCAGCTCGTCCGCCAAGGGCTGATACATGGAAAAGCCTCCCTTCGTGATAGCTTCTGCGCATATCATACACCGAAGGGAGGAAAAATGCAATTGCAAAGCGGAAAAAAGTAAGAGGATCGGTTTGATCATTGTTTTCCGCATTCCGCGAAGCGGCAGACGGTACAAACGAACAGCCCTGTATGCAATCAGTAGTTCCTGCACCGGCTTATGACATGACACCGCCCTACAGGGAGGCGCGGTGTTATTTTTGGTTGTAGCGTTCGATGGCAATGCGCAGGAGGTCGAGGGCGCGTTTGAGTTCGGCTTCGCAGCGGACATAGGCGATGCGGATCTCGCTTTCGCCTGCACCCTCGGTGGCGTAGAAGCCGCTGCCGGGGGCGAACATGACCGTCTCCTTGTTGTCCTCAAATTCATTCAGCAGGTACATTTGGAATTTCTCTGCGCTGTCTACGGGCAGCTTTGCCATGGTATAGAATGCGCCCTTCGGCTCGGTGGTGACAACACCGGGAATCTCGCGGAGCTTGCGGTAGCAGACATCCCGGCGGCGCTGATATTCCTCCCGCGTAGCGTCAAAGTAGGACGGATCAACGCCGTAGAGCGCCGCCGCGCCGACCTGATCGAGTGTCGCCACGGACAGGCGCGCCTGCGCGATCTTCGTTGCCGCCTCGATCAAGGCGCGGTTGCGGGAGAGCAGTGCGCCGATTCTCGCGCCGCAGGCGCTGAACCGCTTGGAGACGGAGTCGATCAGAATGAGATTCTCCTTCAGATCGTCAAAGGCGGCTGCGGTGGTGAGCTTGCCGCCGTCATAGATGAACTCGCGGTAGACCTCGTCGCAGATGAAATAGAGGTCATGCTCTTTCGCGATATCCGCAAGCAGCCGCAGCTCCTGCGCGGTCAGCACCGTGCCGGTGGGGTTTCCGGGGTTGGTGACCAAAATGGCGCGGGTCTTTTCGTTGATGAGGGGCTCGATCATGCTGCGCTCTGCGTAGCGGTAGCCCTCCTCGGGCTTGGTATGCACGGGGCAGATTTTGCCGCCTGCCATGCGGATGAAGGTATGGTAATTCGGGTAGAACGGCTCGGGGACAATGACCTCGCAGCCCTCGTCGAGAATGCAGAGCATCGCCATCAGCAGCGCCTCGCTGCCGCCGGTGGTGATAAGGATATCATCCTCGGAGAAATCAACGCCGAGACGGGCATAATACTTCTGCACTGCTTCGATCAGCATCGGAATGCCGGGGGAGGGGGCGTAGGCAAGAACGTCTTCGCGGTAATTTGCCAGCGCTTCAAAATAGGCGGGCGGGGTCTGAATGTCGGGCTGCCCGATGTTCAAATGATGGATGGTAATGCCTCGCTTCTGGGCCTCGACCGCGTAGGGATAGAACTTGCGGATGGGCGACAGCTCGCAGAGGTCGATTTTTTTTGATAGCTTCATAGTATTTCCCCTTGCCGTAAATCGGGTGTTATTTCTGTAATGTTATTGATAAAATGTGTGCCGGTGTGATAAGTGCCTGAATAAGATTGCACCCCAGGGTGTCCGCCGCATCCGTAACGCTCCTTTGTCGCGAACGGCCGCGCTGCCACGTCGCTGCGCTCCTCGCAATCCACACGAGAGAACGCACCACGATAAGCGAAACAGCCAATGTAGGGCTGGGACATGTCCCAGCCGTCCGCGAAGCGGCAAACAGTACGCATGAACAAGCTTGTACGCAGTTGGTAGTTCCTGCACCGGCTTATGACATGTCCCCGCCCTACATGGGGTGCGGTGCTTATGCGCGGGAGAGGAGACGGTCGATGGCGTCGGTCTTTTCCCACGGGAGGTCGAGGTCGGTTCTGCCGAAGTGACCGTAGGCTGCCGTCTGCTGGTAGATCGGACGGCGCAGATCGAGCGCGGAGATGATCGCTGCGGGGCGCAGGTCAAAGCATTCACGCACCAGCTCCGCAAGACGTAGGTCACTGACCTTGCCCGTGCCGTGGGTATCCACAAGGACGGAGACGGGCTGCGCCACGCCGATGGCATAGGCAAGCTCGATCTGGCAGGACTTTGCAAGGCCCGCCGCGACAATATTCTTCGCTACATAACGAGCCATATACGCCGCGCTGCGGTCGACCTTTGTGGGATCCTTGCCGGAGAAGCAGCCGCCGCCGTGGGAGGCATAGCCGCCGTAGGTATCTACGATGATCTTTCTGCCCGTCAGACCCGTGTCCCCCACCGGTCCGCCGATGACGAAACGACCGGTCGGGTTGACATAAAACTTGGTGTCCTTGTCGAGCAGCCCTTCGGGGAGGGTCGGGCGGATGATCTTCTCCACGACCTCTCGGCGCAGGTCTTCAATGGCGATGTCCTCCGCGTGCTGCGTGGAGATGACGACATTGTCAATGCGCGCGACGGAGCCGTCCTCCGCGTATTCGACGGAGACTTGGCTCTTGCCGTCCGGACGGAGCCACGGCAGGTTGCCGCTCTTGCGCTCGTCCGCGAGGCGCTTGGTCAGCTTATGGGCGAAGGAGATCGGTGCGGGCATCAGCTCCGGTGTTTCGTCGCAGGCGAAGCCGAACATCATGCCCTGATCGCCCGCGCCGAGGGTGTCCGCTTCGTCATAGGAACTGTTAACGCCCATGGCGATATCGCCGGACTGCTCGTCGATGGCGGTCAAGACGGCGCAGTTATGCCCGTTGAAGCCCGCAGCGGCGGAGTCGTAGCCGATCTTGCACAGGGTGTCGCGGACAACATGGGGGATATCCACATAGCAGTCCGTGGAGATCTCGCCCATGACCATGACCATGCCGGTGGTGGCGACGCACTCGCAGGCGACGCGGGCGGTCTTATCCTGCGCCAGGATGGCGTCCAATACGCCGTCGGAAATCTGGTCGCAGACCTTGTCGGGATGCCCTTCGGTGACGGATTCTGAAGTGAAGATTCTTTTTTGCATGTTCAGAGCTACCTTTCTTAGTTGAATTATTCCATAGCCCTTTCGATACAAAAAATACCCTGCTTTTCGACAGGGTACGATACTGCGTCCTCATCTGTCGATTCTTCATCGCCGGAATTGGCACCTTGCGTCGCCGCAGGTTGTCGGGCTTCATCGGGCCGGTCCCTCCGCCACTCTCGATAAGGTTATGAAATTACTTTCTATAATAGCATATTTATTCGTAATGTCAAGAAAAAATTCGACAAAACTACAGTTTTGCTTGCAGGCGCAACGATAGGACCGATGCAGGGAGGAAAGTTTCATGACACTGGGGAGATTGTACGATGTCGGTAGTTCCTGCACCGGTGGGGACATGTCCCCGCCCTACAGGGGCGGAGGTGTAATACTGAAAACCGATTAAAATATTCATTTCAATCGGTTTTCAACGCCGTAC
>JAEDOK010000175.1 GCA_016302005.1 Oscillospiraceae bacterium
GAGCCGTGCCGCGTGGAGCTTTACACGGACTCCAAATATGTCTGCGACGCGGTCATGAAGCGCTGGGTCTACGGCTGGAGGGCAAAGGGCTGGATCAAGGCGGATAAGAAGCCCGCGCTGAATGTCGATCTTTGGGAACAGCTTCTTCCGCTGTTAGAGTATCATGACGTGCATTGGCACTGGGTCAAGGGACACGCCGAAAACGCCAAAAACAACCGCTGCGATGCCCTCGCCGTGGCGCAGAGTAAGAAATTTGCGAGTCGATAAGCGTTCGTCGTGTGACCGAACTGCCTACATGCGGGCAGATACAAGCCACCCCTACGGCGTAGGCTGCGATATTTCTCGTAGGGGCGGCTATTAGCCGCCAGCAGGTACGGACGAATGACCTTGTCCGCAGTCGTTAATCCCTGTACCGGTTTATGACTGTCCCTACCTTACATTTAAGCCGCGCTCTATTTGCAATTCACCAAAACACAAACCGTCTGCCCCGGGCGGCTGATAGCCGCCCCTACAGCGCATGACGAAACTAATTCGAAACGGGTGATATCATGTTTTATCTTTTTCTCGTTCTCCTCGCGGGAGGCATTGTTGCGCTGGATCAGTGGACAAAGGCGCTTACCGTCGCGGCGGACAAGGCAGGCTCCCTGCCGACGGACAGCTTCCTCGGCATCTTCCACATCACGCACACACAGAACACGGGCGGCGCGTGGGGGATGCTCGCGGGGCAAATGTGGCTGTTCGTTCTCGTGATGGTTCTGTTTTTGGCGCTTCTCGTCGTGATGATCTGGAAAAAATGGGTCACGAAGAAATTTGAATGGGTCTGCCTCGCGGCGATCGCCGGCGGCGGCATCGGCAACATGATCGACCGTCTGTGGCACGGCTATGTCACGGACATGATCTGCTTCGATTTTATTGACTTCCCGATCTTCAATGTTGCCGACTGCTTCATTACCTGCGGCTGTATCGCGCTGATGATCTACATTATCTTCTTTGACCGCGAGAAAAAGCCGAAGACAGACAAGCCTGCCGAAGCGGAGTGATCACATGGAACTGACTGCACAGAACGCAGGCGAACGGGTCGATGTGTTTTTGGCGCGGGAGGCTTCCGGGCTGACGCGGAGCGCGGTGCAGAGGCTTTTGGAGCAGGGGCTTGTGACCCTGCGCGGCGTGCCGGTGAAGAAGAACGCCAAAACGGAGGCGGGCGCGGTCTATTGCGTCACGGTGCCGGAGGTGCGTGAGGCGGAAATTGCGCCGCAGGAGATCCCGCTGGACATCGTCTATGAGGACGCGGATGTTCTCGTGATCAACAAGCCGAAGAATATGGTCGTCCACCCGGCGGCGGGGCATTCTGACGGGACGCTCGTCAACGCCCTGCTGCATCACTGCGGTGACTCCCTCTCGGGCATCAACGGCGAAAAGCGTCCCGGTATTGTCCACCGCATCGACAAGGACACAACGGGGCTTCTCATTGTGGCGAAAAACGATTTTTCCCATCAGGCGCTCGCCGCACAGCTTAAGGATCACACCCTGCGCCGCACCTACGAATGCTTGGTACACGGCGGCTTCAAGGAGGACAGCGGCACCGTAAGCGGCCCCATCGGGCGGCACCCCACCGACCGCAAAAAAATGGCGGTCGTACAGAGAAACGGGCGCGAGGCAGTGACCCACTGGGAGGTCATTGCGCACTACGGGCAGTACACCCATTTACGCTGCCGTCTGGAGACGGGCAGGACGCACCAGATCCGCGTCCATATGGCGTATCTCAATCACCCGATCGTCGGCGATCCCGTCTACGGCACCGGCAGAGCGGAGCTGGGGCTGACCACACAATGCCTCCACGCGCAGGCGCTGACCTTCCTCCACCCGCGCACCGGCGAGGAAATCACCGTCACCTGTCCCCTGCCGGACGAATTTCGGGACACCCTGCTGAAATTGCAGCGCATGGGATGAGCCATTCGCACACAAATTGCCATGGCGCAAGCACCCTCGCAATGACATAGCGATGAGGTCGTGCGCAGTCGGTCGTTCCTGCACCCGGCGGGGACATGTTCTGTTGAATCAGCGGCTCTGTCTGCGCGGGCGAAGCCCGCTTGCCAATCGCCTTGATTCCGCCACTCCTTTTTGCTCGCTTCTTCCGCCGCAGGCGGCGCTCGCAAACGTCCCCCCGCCCTACAGATAAACACAGCGCCTCTCTGTATGCGAGAGGCGCTGTGTG
>JAEDOK010000046.1 GCA_016302005.1 Oscillospiraceae bacterium
CGCAGGGTGTCGCACAGCAGACCGCCGCCGATCTCGGCAAGGCGGTCGAGTAAGCTTTGGGCATTCTCATACGGCGCAATGGGTGTCTTGCGAATCTCGATGATATCGCCCGCGTCCATCTCCGCCGCCATATACATCGCGGTCACGCCCGTCTCGTCCTTGCCGTTCAGAATCGCCCATTGGACGGGGCCGGAGCCGCGCAGCTCCGGAAGGATACTCGCGTGAATATTCACGCAGCCGAGGCGCGGAATGTCCAGCACCCGCTGCGGTAAAATTTTACCGTAGGCGACAACGGCGATCACATCCGGCTGCAACGCGCGCAGCTCCTCCACGACCGCGTCGTCCTTAAAGGTCGTTGGCTGAAAAACGGGCAGCTCCGCCGCAAGGGCAACTTTTTTGACCTCGGACATTTCCAGCTTCATGCCGCGGTTCTTCGGCATGTCGGGCTTTGTATACACCCCGACGATCTCGAAGGTGTCCGCAAGCAAGCGCTTCAGGCAGGTTGCCGCAATATCCGGCGTGCCCATAAATACGACTCTCATGCTTCCTCCTGCCCCGACTGTATCGCATCGATCTCCTCGTCCGTCAGCTTGCGGTAGGCGATCTCGGTATAGATGTGCCCGTCCAAATGGTCGCACTCATGGCAGATGCAGCGCGCGATCAGCTCCTCGCCCTCCATCTCGAACCAGTTGCCGTCGCGATCCTGTGCGCGAACCTTGGCATAGTTCGGGCGCTTGACAAGCCAATACTCGCCGGGCACGCTGAGGCAGCCCTCCATGCCGTCCTGCTCCCCGCTGGTCTCGACGATCTCGGGGTTGACCAGCTCGACGATCTCCTCCCCCGTATCAATGACGACGACGCGCCGTAAAATGCCCACCTGCGGCGCGGCAAGTCCCACACCGCACGCCTCTATAACCGTCTCCGCCATATCGTCCAATAGGGTATGCAGCTTATCGTCAAATTTCGTCACAGGTCTGCAAACCTTATGCAGCGCAGGCTCGTCCGCCGTCAAAATCTTTCTCAGTGCCATAATACTCTCCTATTCCACGCCGTTAATGTCGGCATATAGTCCGACATCCCGCGTTTTCTTTGCAAATTCGCGCACCAGATGTGCAACGAGCTGACGGAGCGTGCGCGTATTGCGGCAGCTCAGCGTCAGACGGCAGCGATAGTGATAGTTGACTCTCGCCACCTGCGCCGGCGCGGGTCCAAGCAGCTCCACCTGCTCTTCGCGATAAAACGCGGAGCAAAGCTGCGCCCGTAGTTCGGCGGCAAAGCGCTGCGCCGTCTGCCATACCTGCTCCTCCACACGCCCGTGAAAGGTCACGGTGATCAGGTCGCGGAAGGGCGGACAGCCGCGCAGCTCCCGCAAGGGCAGCTCCTGCCGGTAAAAGGTATCGTAATCCTGCCTTGCGGCAAGCTCGATCACTTGGTTCTGGGGCGTCATCGTCTGGATCAAAGCGCGTCCGCCTGTCTGACCGCGTCCGGCGCGTCCGACGACCTGCGTGATCATGCTGAAGGTCGTCTCGGCGGCGCGGTAGCTGCCGACATAGAGCGACATATCCGCGTCAAGCACGCCGACCAGCGTGACATTTTCAAAATTCAGCCCCTTCGTGACCATCTGCGTGCCGAGAAGGATGGGGATCTTCTCTTCCTCAAAGCGGTGCAGCAGCTTTTCGTGCGTATTGACGGCAGAGACCGTGTCCGCGTCCATGCGCAGCACCTCGCTCCGGGGCAGCAGCGCCGCAAGCTGCTCCTGCACCTTTTGCGTACCGAAGCCGATCTGCTTCAAATGTCCGCCGCAGACCGGGCAGCGCGCCGGCATCGGCTCAGAATGCCCGCAATAGTGGCACATCAGCCGCCCGTTGGCATGGTGATAGGTCAAATTGACCGTACATGCGGGACAGGCGGGCACATACCCACAATCTACGCAGGCAACCATGCGGCTCGTGCCGCGGCGATTCAAAAACAAAATGGACTGCTGTCCTTTTTCCTGATTTTCCCGCAGCGCAAGCAGCAACGGCTCGCTGAGCGCGGTGGGATTCCCCTCCTTTAGCTCCCGCTTCATATCCACGATCTCCACCGGCGGCAGTGCCATGCGGTTATAGCGGTTACGGAGGGTATATAGACAATAGCTCCCGCTCTTTGCGCGGTACATCGTCTCGACGGACGGCGTGGCGGAGCCTAACAGCACCAGCGCGTTTTCCTGCGCGCCGCGGTAGATCGCTACCTCCCGCGCGTGATAGCGGGGCGAATTTTCGGATTTATAGGTGTGCTCCTGCTCCTCATCGACGATGATGAGTCCCAAATTTTGCGCAGGGGCAAAAACGGCGGAGCGCGTGCCGAGAACAACTCTCGCGTCTCCGCTGCGGATGCGCTTCCATGCGTCATAGCGCTCCGTAATGCGCAGTCCGCTGTGCAGCACCGCAACACCGTCTCCGAAGTGGGCGGCAAACAGCGCTAAAAGCTGCGGCGTAAGCGAGATCTCGGGCACCAGCAGGATGGCGGAACGGTCACGCGCTAAACAATCATAGATCAGGCGGATATAGACCGAGGTCTTTCCGCTGCCGGTCACGCCGTAAAGCAGCGCAATGCCGGGCTTTTCCTGCGCGCTCTGTCTGACCAAGCCGTCAAAGGCGCACTGCTGCTCTTCATTGAGAATCGGCGGCGCTTGCGGGGCGGTAGCAGGCAGCTCCGGCAGGCGTAGGCGTTCCTCCTCGATAAAGGAAAGATAGCCAAGCTGCTCTAAACGGCGGAGCGTCGCACCCGTCGCACCCGTAAAATAACAAAGCTCCTTTGTGGCACACTCCCCCAGCGTCACCATCAGCTCCAGCACCGCCGTTTGCAGCGGCGCGATGCGTTGCTTCGAGGCGGCATATTGCAGCGCCTCCTCGGAGGATACCGTCAGCAGCGCGATGCGCTCGGTCTTGTCCTTGACGCGTCGGCTGCGGTCGCTGTGGCAGCACAGAAGCTTCTTTTTCAGAAGATACCGCAGAGCTTTGCGCAGCGGCTCCTCATCATACTGCTTTCGCAGTATGGTAATATCCGCGCTGCCGCCGAGATCGGCAAGGGTCTGCATCACGCTTTTTGCAACCGGCTGCCGCGTGATCGCGCGCTCCCAGTCCGCATGGATGATCTCATAGCGTTCCTTTTCCTGAAACCAGACCCCGGCGGGCAGGATCGCCTTGACCGCGTCGTAAAAGGTGCAAAAGTACCGTTCGCGCAGAAACGCCGCAGTGTGCAGCATCCGCTCGTCAAGCAGCGGCCGCTCCTCCAGCGCTTCCAAAACAGGCTTCAGCTTGCTCTCGTCTCCCTGCGTCAGCGCCAAAACGATACCCTCACAGCGCTTATTAGCGCGTCCGAAGGGGACGCTGACCCGCAGACCGACCGAAACATACAAGCCGTCTGGCACGCGGTAGTCATAGGGCTTGTCGATGGCATAGATCGCAGCGGAAACGGCAATTTTTGCGATCATCGTCAGCCCTCCTCTCGGTTACAGGCGGCGTAAACGCCCGTCTGTGTTTGTTAGTCCTTGATCGACGCGACAAGCTTACCCTCTGCAACCTCTTGGATCGCAAGGGTGACGGGCTTCTCCGGCAGCGGCTCGTGGAAGGTCTCAGACTCGATAGAGATCTGACGCGCACGGCGGGCGACCACATTGACCATCAGATAGCGGCTGTCGATATGCTTCAGCAGCTCAGACATTGCGGGATATAACATATTATATTTCCTCCTTCAGTTGGATCTTCCGATAAGGCGGGCGGCAGCTTTCCGCGCTCAAAATCGCGCAAAGCTCATCCGCCGCGTGAGTAACGGAATCGTTGATGATAATGTATTGATATTGCTCGGCGAGGGCGCATTCCTGCAAGGCGATATGCAGCCGCAGATCCGCAACCTCGGGCGCGGTATCGCCTCTGCCGTTCAAGCGTCTGCGCAGCTCTTCGAGCGAGGGCGGCGCGATAAAAACGGAGATCGCTTCCGGCAGGCGCTTAAAGACCTGCAAGGCACCTTGGACGTCAATCTCCAAGGCAACATTCTCGCCCCGCGCCGACGCTTCCTTGACGGGTTTTTCCGGCGTGCCGTAATAGTTGCCGGCGTAGAAGGCGTGCTCCAACAGCTCGCCGTCCGCGATCATCTGCTCAAAACGGGGCTTATCGACGAAGTAATAGTTCACGCCTTCGACCTCACCCGGTCGGGGCGGCCTTGTCGTAGCAGAAACGGAGAATCGGAGCGACGGGTCTCGCCGCATGACCTCCTTTAGGATCGTCCCCTTACCGACGCCGGATGGACCTGAAATAATAATAATTCTGCCCTGTGTCACTGTGCATCCTCCTCGCTGCATTCCTCGCCGTTTTTCGCCTGTAAGCGCCGCGCGATCGCCTCCGGCGTGATCGCCGAGAGGATGACATGGTCGGTGTCCATAATCAGCACGGCGCGGGTCTTTCTGCCGAAGCTGGCGTCGATCAGCATGGCGCGCTCCTTTGCCTCCTGCACCAGCCGTTTCACCGGCGCGGAATCGGGGCTGACCACGCTCAAAAGGCGCTCGGCGGAAACCATATTGCCGAATCCGATATTGATCAATTTCATAGCGGTCACTCGATGTTCTGGATCTGCTCGCGGATCTTTTCCAACTCCGCCTTGATCTCTACCACATTGCGCGCCTGCTCGATATCATTGCCCTTAGAGCCGATCGTGTTCGCCTCGCGGTTCATCTCCTGCAGGAGGAAATCGAGCTTTCTGCCGATGGCGCCACCTTCGGAAAGCAGCGCTTCCAATTGGCTCAGATGGCTGCGCAGGCGGACGGTCTCCTCGTCCACCGCGATCTTGTCGGCAAACAGCGCCGCCTCGGTCACGATGCGGCTTTCGTCGATCGACTTGTTTTCCAGCACCTCTCGGAGCTTATTCTCCAAACGGGTGCGATATTCCAGCAGCGTGACGGGGCTGCGCTGCTCTACCTTTTCCACGAAGGAAAGGATCACCGCCGCGTGCGCACGGACATCGGCGGCAAGCGCCGCACCCTCCCGCTCACGCATGGCGTTATAGGCGGCAAGCGCCTCCTCGGCAACAGAAACGATATCCGCCGTATTGCGCTCCTCATCCTCCTCCGGCTTCTCTACAACAAAAACCTCCGGCAGGCGGGAGAGGGACATTGCACTGATATCGTCGCGCACGCCGTAATCTGCGACGAGGGTACGCAGCGCGTTCAGATAGCCCTCCAACACGGGGCGGTTGAGCGATACGCGGACATTTTCCTCCGCCGTGGCATTCACGCCGACAAACACATCGACCTTACCGCGCGCAACGCTTGCTTTTACCGTCTGCTTGACCGCGTCCTCCGCATAGGAGAAGGCGCGGGGCAGCTTCACGCTGCAATCCAAAAAGCGATTGTTCACGGAACGAAGTTCTACGGTGATCTCGCGTCCGTTCAGCGTTCGAACAGCGCGTCCGTAGCCCGTCATACTATGGATCAAAACAGTTTCCTCCTTTTAACGGCAGCAATCGCACAGGCAGTTCAGGCACATCAGCGTGCTGCAAAGACCGCAAAGGTCATCGCCCTGACTGGAACCGTATTCCTGCTGTCGGTAGGTATACGCGCCGCCGCCGGATGCAGCGTTCGCGGCGTTGCGGTATTCGTAATTTCCCGGGTCCATATTGCAGGCGATGCGGAAATTCTGCGCCGCCTCGTCCATCCAGCCCCGCCGCTGGGCAATCACGCCGCGCAGATAGTACCACTCGGCGTTATGGGTCGCGATCCCGTCTAACCTTGCCTCCGCGGCATCGAGTCTGCCCTGTCGGATCAGCTCGCGCACCTCGTTCAGCTCCCCTGCGGAGGACTGCCCTTGGTAGCTCGCGGAAGCGGAGGAAGCGGAAGCACTGCCGCCCTTCATCAGGGTGTCATACGCCTCGTTGATCTCCTTCATTTTTTCCTGCGCAAGATCCGCCAAGGGGTTGTTGGCATAGTTATCGGGATGATATTTTCTCGCTAAGTCACGATAGGCTTTCTTGATTTCGTCCTCGGAAGCGCCGTGCGGCACGCCCAAGACCTCATATGGGTCTTTCATTCATTCTTTCCTCGCTTCTTCTTTCGGAAAGTACCGGCGGCTACACTGTGCAGCACCGCAGGCAGTCCGTAGTAAATGATATTCTTTCTGATCTCGTCATCGGCCGAGACAGGCAGAAGCTCCAGCGCGGATGCTGCCATGCTGATGGAGGCATCCACAGTATCCATGAGACGCTGCTTGTCCCGCTCCGAAAGCCTGCCTTCCTGCAAGGCAAAGCGGTATCGTAATGGATTATAGCTCCCGCTGTGCTCGTCCTTTGGCAGATCCTCCAGCGCATCGGTCAGGTAGAGAAAGCGCCCCACATGATAAAGCAAAAGCTCCGTTACTCTGCGCTCTCCCTCGTCCGTTCGATATGCCGCGCACGCCCGCAGGAGGGCGGCAAAGGCGTCCGCCGCGCGGTCGATGCTCGCGCAATGCGCCTCCTCTAAGGCTTGCAGCCGCGAAAGCTGTTCGGCAAATACGGCGTTCTCCGCAGGGCGGCGTTCCCTTGCCTTTTGATATGCCTTGCGGTACAGACGCTGGGCTGCTTTTGCGGCAAGCTTACGGAAATACCTCCCGTCCCGTGCCGCGTCGCGGAGCTTCCAAACACTTAACAGAACTGAGAGATCCGCCGCGTAGGTCATCTCCCTGCCGTCCGGCAGGCAGTCTTTTTTGCAAAACGGTCTTGCAGGGCAGCAGCAGCGCTCCGTTTGTGCGCCCTCGCCGTCGTGCAGGACAAAGTATAGAAAGGTCATATCATAATTGACCAGGAAGCGGGCGCGGAAGCCGTAATGATTCTTGAGACTCCGGCAAAGACCGCAATACGCTGCCCGATAACGCGCTTTCCCCTGCTCCGAGAGCAGGTCTCTGCGGGGTAAAACATATCCAAACATGATTATTTCACAAATCCAATGATCGTATAAGCAGGCGGACGCTTCTTCAGCTTGCGGTCGTACACTACGGCAGGAAGCAGTCCGAGGACAAAGCCGCCGACACCGATTGCCGCCGACCACCCGCCAAGCGTATAAGCGGCGAGATAACCGATCAGAAACAGCAGCAACGGCAGCAGATACAGCAGCGCCGCCGAGAGCAGCACCATGCGGCTCTCGGATTCGAGCCATACGATATCGCCGCGCTTTGCGTTCATGGGATTTTCCGCAGCGACACGGAGCGTCTGCTCCACCGCGCCGCAGCCGCCGCATTTATGGCAGTCACCGCTGCACGCACTCTTGCGGGCAATCAGCACCTCCGCCCGTCCGTCAGGCAGGAGCGTATCGACCGTTGCCTTGGTGCGCATCGTCAGTCTCCCGTCTCCGGTACGACCTCAATGATCTGCACCGTATAAGGTCCGCCGATCACACCCGCCGTAGTCGTTGCAGGCAGAGAGACCTGCAAGGTCAGGGTTTTGGTCGTCGGGTCATAGTCGTTTTTCATATCCGCAGTGATTTTGATGTCCTCTGCGCTCAACGCATTGACAGCCTCTGATCTGCCTCGCACTTGGATGACAACGCTCTGCTCGCCGAAGCCCATCGTTTCATCGTCATTCAGGCGGGTAATATCCGCGCAGGGGATGGTAAAGCTTTTTGTGGTCAGCCCGTTAAAACGCAGTAGGATCTTGATGGTAGAATCGGTGGCACGGTTCGTCACACCCGCAGGCAGGTCGGGCGTGATGGTCCATGTCTTTGAACCGACAATCTTTCCGAGATCAATTTCAAGGATCTCAATATCCTCCAAATCGCGCAGTGCTTCCTCCGAGCCGGTCAGACCAATGGTAGGCGGGTCGATGGTGCAGGTCACATCCTCCTCCGTCGCACCGCCGCCGGCAATCAGCTTGACTTTCAAATTGACCTGCTTGTATGCCAAAACAGGCACGGTCACCCGCACAGTCGGCGTAGAAACCGTGACATATTCGCTCAGGGAAAGCTCCTCGCCCTCCTTGTCAACGAAGCGGTATTCCATATCCTCGCTGATATTCTTGGTCGCGTCCGTCAAGTCCACCGTCACAATCGCGTGGTCGATCTTCCCGACCTCTTCGGAGGGACCGCTGACCGCGAGGGTTTCGGTGCTCAAGACCGCGGGGTCGCGGACATAGCCGGAGGCAAGCTCGCCCACATATTCCACCGTTATGGGGATCTCCGGGCGCTCCTTATATTCACTCACCTTTACCTTGATCTTATTGGAGCTTGCGCTGACGAGGCTGATATCGCCCGAAGCCACGGTGGAGGGCGGATCGAGCGTCCAGCTCACCTCATATTCCCCGGCGCGGTCGATGTTGCTCACATCCGCGACGGCCTCCAAAGACGAGCTGTTCAGCTCCTTGAGGTCGGAACGCCTGCCGGAAATCTCAACGGTCACTGTCTGCCCCTCGCCGCCTGTCAGCATCAGATTATTGCTTGTCAGCTCGCCCGTGCCGACGATACGCACCTTGATATCCGAGATCCGTGCGGTATCGTTGGGGTTGACCACCGTGACGGCATAGAACCACAGACCGATGGACACCAGCAGCGCCAGCAGGAAAGAAAGTATCTTATGTTTCTGCATCCTTACCATCCTTTTCTCTGCGTTTTTTCCGCAGGAGCTTCACGGGGTTCCACGTTTTCTCGTCGGTCTTGGGCGCAAGCTCATTCAGCAGCAGCTTTTCCAGTGTCTGCGGCGCTAAGTGGCGCTTCAGCATCCCGCCGACGGCAACGGAAATGGTCCCCGTTTCCTCCGAGACGATCACGACCACCGCGTCGGAGACTTCGCTCATACCGATGGCAGCGCGGTGCCGCGTGCCGAGGTCGCTGCTGATGTTGCGGTTCTGTGTCAGCGGCAGGACGCATCCCGCCGCCGCGATCCTTTCGTTTCGAATGATCACCGCGCCGTCGTGCAGCGCTGCCTTTGTGAAGAAGATGTTGCGCAGCAGCTCGGAGGAGACCTGCGCATCGATCACCGTGCCGGACTTCTGATACTCCATCAGCGAGGTATCCCGCTCGAACACGATCAGCACGCCCGTGCGCTCTTTGGACATTGTCTCACAGGCGGAGACCGTTTGGGCGATCACGCGGTCGATCTCCCGCTGCTCCTCCTTCATGGAAAGCACCTCGCGCAGAGACTTTCCGCCGAGCTTCTCCAGCATACGGCGCAGCTCCGGCTGGAACATAATGACCAGCGCGATCAGACCGATCTCCAAGATCTTGTCGAGCAGGTAATTCATCAGGTACATATTGAGCAGTTGGGTCACGACGGTCAACGCCAAGATGATCACGATACTCTTGGCGATACGCGCCGCGCCCGTGGTCTGGATCATTGTGATAATGCCGTAGATAATAAACGCAACTACCAGAATATCAATGATGTCCATGATCTTGATCGTGGGCAGCATGGCTGTGAAATCCTTGAAAAAATCGAATATAGCATCCATAAGCAAAACTCCGCTTATACTTTATTTCAATGATTATATCCGATTTTCGCTCCAATAGCAAGTAGGAAACTTTGCTTTTTCGGTCGCGCCGAAGAGTTTTTTACACAGGTGTGCAAATTCTCTTATCTCTTGTGTCGTATTAAATGCAGAAAAGCTTGCACGCACCGTGCCGCTTTCCTTTGTGCCCGCGCTCTCGTGCGCCAGCGGCGCGCAATGCAGTCCGGCACGGACGGCGATCCCGTATTTGCTCAAACACGCTGCTGCCTCCTCACAGTCCGTATTTTCGACGGTGAAGGAGAGTACGCCGCTCTGCTTTTCCCCCGTGTAAAGGCGCAATTGCGGAATCGTGCGCAGCTGCGCGGTCAATTGCCGTAACAGTCGCTGCTCATGCCGCAAGATTGCCTGCGGCGTTTTTGCGCGGACAAACCGCAGTCCCTCCGCAAGCCCCGCAATGCCGCAGACATTGTGCGTTCCCGCCTCCAAGCGGTCGGGAAGGAAATCCGGCATTGCCTGTTCGGCGGAATTGCTGCCCGTGCCGCCGAACAGGAGCGGCTGTCCGCCGTCTGCACACAGCAGAATTCCCGTCCCCTGCGGGCCGTACAGCCCCTTGTGCCCGGGCATGGCGATGAAACACGCCCCGGTCTGGGTAAGGGAGATGGGCAGAAGCCCTGCCCCCTGTGAGGCGTCGATAATCAGCGGGACGGCATACTGCCTGCACAGCGCGGCGATCTGCGTCAGCGGCAGGATATAACCGAAGACATTCGACACCTGCGTGCAAATCGCAGCCTGCGGCTTTTGCCGAAGCGCGTCGTCGAACGCGGCAAGGGCATCCTCCTGCGAAAACAGACGCGTTCCCGCCACCGTCACTTGTGCTTTTTTCGCATACAGCGGGCGCGTGACGGCGTTATGCTCAAAGCCCGAGATCACCACGCGCCCGCCCTCCGGCACAAGCGTTTCGATGGCGAGATTCAGCCCATGGGTGGCGTTCATCGTAAAGACCACCTGCTCCTCCGTCGCGCCGAACAGCTGCGCGGCAAGGGTGCGGCAGTCAAAAACGGTCTGCGCCGCCGCTTCCGCCGCCGCATAGCCGCCGCGTCCGACACTCGCGCAGCGGCGCATTGCCTCCTGCACGGCGCGGGCGACACGCGGCGGCTTTTGCAGTGTGGTCGCCGCGCTGTCAAAATAGGTCATTCCGTCACCTCCCGCCATTGTCCGTTCTCGTCCTTGCGGTAGATGCGGCTGTATTGGATCTCCGCCTGCTTAAGCGCATGCTTTGCGCGCGCCGCAGTGTCACCCCGCACCCGAAGGCTATAGCCGCAGCCCTGCTGCTGCAATTGCTTCGGCGTGCGCACGGTAAGGCTCTGGATCCCCATCGCCTCGAGGATGCGGCTGCCTCGCATTGCCGTCGTCACGGAGCGGAAGGTAAAATAATCGTCATACATTGAAGCAACCCCCCACACCATCGTATGGTGTGCCGCAGGGGTTTGACACGCTTCGTCAAAAAATGACAGTCTGCCGCCAAAAGTTTTTACGGAACTTAATACAAACTTAATTTCTTTTGGGTTATAATTTTAACAATTCTCGGGTAGGATATAAGTGTACTTGATGATTCTCTTTTTCATTTTCCCCTCTATACTATATGGATTCCGCAGACAAGCGACCCTTGTCTGCGGTTTTCTTTTCTTTACAAGGATCCCCTCCCGTGCTATACTCCCAAATAGTAGGGCGGTGACATATCCCCGCCGGTGCTGGAACTACCGCCCACATACAAGCTTCCCTCCCCTGTCATTGCGAGGCGCTTGCGCCGTGGCAATCTCACGCAGGAACTACCAACTGCGTACAAACCTGTTATCCCGTACCATCTGCCGCTTCGCGGTCTTAGGGGACATGTTCCCGGCGTACATTCACTGTTCCATGAAAGGTGGTGCTTCTAACGAAATTTACCGTCAAACCGAAAAACGGTTTTGCCGCTGCTTCCATGCTGCTGATGGCGCTTTCCGCCGTGCTGCGGCTGATCTATTACCCGCAAAAAGACCTTTCCTGCGCGGATCAATGGGTCTATCTGTACCTGCCGCTGCTCTCCGCCGTGCTGTATATCGCATTTTTGCTTCTGTGGGGCAAACGGACGCTCGTGCCGCTGTGTCTGCCCGTCGCGGGCGGCGTGGCGTTTTTCATCCTCAAGGCGTTCACCTTTGCCTCCCCGCTGCACACGGCACTGTGCTGCGTGCTCTACGGCGGCGTACTGGTGCTGACCTGTCTGACCTTCTGCGGCATTCTGCGGATCAAGTACCTGCTCTATCCCCTGTTCGGTCTGCCGCTGCTCGTCCACGGGGCAATGGATGTCAATGAGCTGTTTTTTGCCGCCGAGCGCACACCGCTTTCGGAGTTTCCGCCGGAGGCATCGGTGCTGTGCATCATGGCTGCCCTGCTGTGCCTCGCCATTGCGATGCAACAGCCCAGCCGATCAACTGATAAGGGAGACGCTTCATGAAAAGCGTCTCCCTTCAGCGTGTCGAAAAAGTCCCCGCCGTGTCATTGCGAGGAGCGAAGCGACGTGGCAATCTAATAAAAAAGTTTCGTATTCGCCGGAATACATACAAGATGCTAAATGA
>JAEDOK010000047.1 GCA_016302005.1 Oscillospiraceae bacterium
GCCATCATCCGCTCCATCTGGGTCTGCGGCGCGGGCAGCAGCTCCATAAAGCCCGACAGCGTGCGCGGTTTCAGTTTTTCCATAATGTTCCTCTCATTTTTTCTTTTACATATATTCTCATAAAACGCGGCAATCTCGGCACGCTGAGGAAAGCAATCCCATTAGATTGCCACAACCAGTGTGCGCACTGGTTTCGCAATGACAAGGAGGGTACCTTTTCCTGTCATTGCGAGGAGCGCAACGACGTGGCAATCTCGTGCAGGCAGTCCCAGTTAAAACAGCAGTTCTTCGAGGGAATACCAGCCGGCGGGCTTTGATGCAAGGGCTTCTGCTGCGCGCAGGGCACCGGCGGCGAAGATTTTGCGGCTCGACGCCTTATGCGTGATCTCCAAAATCTCGTCCTCTCCGAAGAAGCTGACCGTATGCTCCCCCGCGACCGTGCCACCGCGCAGGGAGAAAACGCCGATCTCCTCCTTTTTCCGTTTGCCGCAGAGTCCCTCTCTGCCGTGCACGACAAGCGCCTCGCCGTCGGGATCCAGCGCCTGCAAGAGCAGCTTCGCCGTGCCGCTCGGCGCATCGACCTTCTGATTGTGATGCAGCTCGACGATCTCCTTGTCCCAATCGGCAAGCACCTGCGCATACTCGCGGAGCATCTTGCGCATCACAGCCACACCCGTGGAATAGTTTGCCGTCCAAATGACCGGAACCGTCTCGGATGCCTCATGCAGCGCGGCAAAATCCGGTTCGGTCAGACCCGTCGTGCCGCTGACCAGGGGCGTGCCCGTCCGCTTTGCATAGGCAAGCAGATGCGGCAGCGCGCCGACACCCGAAAAATCCACACAGACATCTGCCTGCGGTGCGGTTTCATAATTCTCCACGCAGTCAATGTCCGCATGGCCGACAATCTGCCAGCCCTTTTCCAGCGCCAGCGCCTCGACCATGTGACCCATTTTGCCGTAACCGCTCAAAAAAAGCTTCATTGTGCCTCCTCCTGCACGGGAAGTCCCGCTTCGCGCATGATCTTCGCCAGCTTTGCGCGGTTCTCCGGTGCCATCGGGTACATCGGCATACGGAAGAACCCTGCCTTGAGTCCCATCAAATTCATCGCTTCCTTCACGGGGATCGGATTGACCTCCATAAAGAGGGCGTTGATGAGATCGAGATAACGAAGCTGCGTTTGGAGCGCCTTTTCGCGCCGTCCCTCCAAATAGTCCGTGACCATGTCATGCACCTCGCGGGGCATGATATTCGCCCAAACCGAGATCACGCCAGACGCGCCCACAGACAGCAGCGGCACGGTGATGTCGTCGTTGCCGCAGTACATCACGAAATCGTCGCTTAAATAACGGGCAACCTTCATCGCGTAGGACATATCGCCGCTTGCCTCCTTGATGCCCATCACATTCGGATGGGTCGAGAGGCGGCGCACGACCTCGGGCGAGATCTTGCAGCCGGTGCGCCCGGGGACATTATAAAGAATGATCGGCGAGGAAGCCGCGTCCGCCGACATCATGAAATGGCGGTACATACCCTCCTCGTTCGTTTTGACATAGTAAGGGCTGATGCAAAGCAGCGCGTCCGCACCTAACTGTGAATAGATCACGCTCTTGTGCTTCTGCATCTCGCTGGAGTTCGAGCCGCTGCCCGCAATAATGGGAATTCTCCCATTTGCATGAGCAATGACACATTCAAGCGTCTTAATATCCTCTTCCAAAGTCGTTGAGGCGGTCTCGCCCGTCGTACCGAGGACTAAGATCGCGTCGGTCTTGTTCGCAATATGCCAATCAACAAGCGCACGCAGTCTGCCATAGTCGGCGGAGCCGTCCTTGTTGAAAGGAGTCACCAAAGCAACAATAGAGCCGGTGATTTTCTTCATAATCAAATGACCTCCTAACCTCTGTCAACGAAACCGCAGCGCGCAATGGGCGCGTATGCCGCAATTTCGAAACTCTCCCAGTCTTCCGCATACAGGATAGCATTTTTTCTCCGAAAATGCAAGGCTTTTTCTATTCTTCCCCCTTTTCCTCTTTTTCACGCCAACGCTTGAAGCAACCGCTGCGCTGTGGTATAATAAATAATATTGTAGGTATTTGACAGTTTCTTCACCACCACTTTCTTGAAAGTGCCTACACAAGATTGCCGCGTCGCTGCGCTCCTCGCAATGACACGGAAATCTTCCCTTTTGTCATTGCGAAACCAGTGCGCACACTGGTTGTGGCAATCTCATTTAGGTACTCCCATTCGATAGTTCCTACACCGGCGGGGACATGTCCCCGCCCTACAGTTTCGATATTACGGAGGAAGCAAAATGCCGACAGAGAGATTATATTATGTAGATCCATATCAGACGGAAGCGGAGGCTACCGTGCTTTCGTGTGAGGAGGCAAAGGGCGGCTGGCGCGTCATTCTTGACCGCACGGTCTTCTACCCGACGGGCGGCGGACAGCCCTGTGACCTCGGCACGCTTGCCACAGCACAAGTGCTCGATGTCAGCGAAGCGGGCGAGGAGGTCGTGCATCTGTGCGACCGGCCGCTTCCCGTGGGCGAGACGGTCATATGCCGCATTGATTGGACGCGCCGCTTCTCCCTCATGCAGCAGCATTCGGGGGAGCACATCGTCTCAGGCATCATTCACAGCCGTTTCGGGTATGATAATGTCGGCTTCCACATGGGCAGCGAGGCGATCACCATCGACTATACCGG
Organism: Oscillospiraceae bacterium; assembly: GCA_016302005.1. Next base: position 2,704 of record JAEDOK010000047.1, read on the forward strand.
CGAGATCACGCCGCAGGAGCTGAAGGAGATCGAGCTTGCCGCAAACGAGGCGATTTGGAAAAATGTTAAAACGGAGATCTTCTACCCCGACGCGGACACTCTTGCCGCCCTTCCCTACCGCAGCAAAAAGGCGCTGACCGGCGCGGTGCGTATCGTCCGTTTCCCCGACCTTGACACCTGCGCCTGCTGCGGGCTGCATGTTGCGCAAACAGGCGAGATCGGACCGGTCAAGCTGCTCTCCGTCACGCGCTTTCACGCAGGCTCCCGGATCGAGCTGCTCTGCGGCAGGCAGGCGCTTGCCTATTTCGGCGCGATCTATGACCAAACCCGCGAAATTTCCGCCCTGCTTTCCGCAAAGCCGCTGCAAATCGCCGCCGCTGCCGCAAGGCAGAAGGAGGAACTTGGCGCGGCGCAGTACCGCGTCACACAGCTGGAAAACGAACTGTTTGCGCACAAAGCGCAGGCGCTTGCGGACAAGGGTGATGTCCTGCTGTTTGAAAACGCCATGCAGCCGAACGCCGTGCGCCGCCTTGCGGACGCGGTGCTCTCCGTCTGCGGCGGACGCTGCGCGGTATTTGCGGGAGCGGACGGCGCGTATCAATACGCCATCGGCACGCAGCAGGGCGACCTCAAGGAATTCTGCCGCGCAATGAACGCCGCTTTGCAAGGGCGAGGCGGCGGAAAAGCGGGCTTTGTGCAAGGCTCTGTCTCCGCTTCGCGGTCGGAGATCGAATCGTTTTTCGCAAAGGAAAAGCGATAATATGCCTCTCCCCCCTGCATCGGTGAACCTGCCAGCGCCGCAAGCTCCGAAACCGTGACAAAGTGGAAGCCCTGCGCGCTTAGCTCGTCGATCACCCGCAGTGCCGCGTCTACGCTTGAATCGGACATATCATGCATTAAAACGATGTCCCCATTTTCCGCCTTGCGGATAATATGCGTCGCGACCGCATCGCTGTCCGTCCGCCGCCAGTCCTCAGGATCGACCGACCACAGCACAACCGGCAGGTCGGCGCAGATGCTTTGCTGTAAGACCTTCGTGTCATAAATTCCGCCGGGTGGGCGCAGGAGCGTCGGCTGACCGCCGCCTGCCTCCTCAATGCAGCGCTGCGCCTTTGACAGGTCGCGGCAGACACCTTCCGCCGAGAGCGAATTGAAAAACTTGTGCGCATAGCCGTGCGTCCCGATCTCATGTCCCTCCCGCGCGATCCGCGCAGTCAGCTCCGGGTATTGCTCGATCCGATAGCCGCAGAGGAAAAAGGTCGCGTGTACCTCCCGCACGGCAAGACCGTCCAGCAGCCTCGATGTAAAACGCCCCGAGGGACCGTCGTCAAAGGTCAGCGCCAAATACTTGGGCGTGTCTTCCGCGTAACTCGGCAGCGTTAAAAGGCAGCACAGCACTGCCGCGCAGATCATTCGTCTCATGGTTTTCCCACCCTTCGCGCAATAGTATACCCGCCTGTCCGCCCGACGGCGCAGGAAAAGAAAGGAATCGCTTATGCTCGCTCCGCTTTGTCCCATATGTGCCCGCACGCTGCAATGCGGGAAAACCGTCTGGCAGTGTGAAGCCGGACACAGCTTTGATGTTGCGCGTCAGGGTTATGTCAACCTCTTGACCGTAGACCGCAAGCACTCTCTCCACCCCGGCGACACGCGCGAGATGGTTGTCGCACGGCGGGAATTCTTAGACGCGGGCTATTACGCCCCGATTGCGGACACACTGCACTGCCTGCTGCAAACCTACGCCCCCAACGCGCAGAGCGTTCTGGACGCAGGCTGCGGCGAGGGCTACTACCTCGGCAAGCTTGCGGAGATTCCCGACCGCTGGGGCATCGACATTTCCAAGGAGGCGGTACGCTATGCCGCTGCGCGGGACAAGGGCGCCCATTTTCTGACTGCGACCGCTGCGCATCTTCCGTTTTCGGACGGCAGCTTCGACTGTTTGCTCTCGATGTTCGCACTGACGGCAGCGGAGGAATTTGCCCGCGTTTTGCGCGACGGCGGCATTTTTGTGCAGGTACTCGCGGGAGAAAAGCACCTGCTTGGATTGAAACAAATCATTTATCCCGAATTATTGGGAAAAGAGAAGCAATTGCATCAGCAGCTGCCGCATTTCTCGCTGCTGCATTCGGAAACACTCCGTTTTTCCTTTACCCTCTCTGACGCGGAAACGGTGCACGACCTGCTCTATATGACGCCCCATGTCTGGCGCATTTCAAAGGAAGGCGCGGCACGCTTGGCACAGACCGACGCACTGACCGATACCGCAGAGGTCATTTTTAACATCTACGGTAGACAATCGCCGTAAATTCTGCTAAAATAAAGGAAAATCAACCATTGGAGAATACCATGCTGGATAAGCTGAAACTTGTGGAAGAAAAATATATCGAGCTGTGCGCCCGTGCGGAGCAGCCCGATTTTTACGCCGACCCAAAGCGCGCCGCTGCCTATCTCAAGGAGCAAAAGGAGATGGAGCCGGTCATCACGGCGTACCGCGCCTATGTCCGGGCGAAACAGGATATGCAGGATGCCTTGGAGCTGATGAGCGGGCAGTCGGACGCAGAATTAAAGGAGCTTTGTCAGGAGGAATACACGGACGCGAAAAAGCGTGCAGAGGAGCTGGAAAAGGAATTAAAGCTCCTGCTTCTGCCCCATGACCCGAACGATGACAAGAGCGTCATCATGGAAATTCGCGGCGGCGTGGGCGGCGAGGAGAGCGCCCTGTTTGCCCACAGCCTCTTTCGGATGTATAACCTCTATGCCGCCTCGAAGGGCTGGTCGGTGGAGCTGCTCAACTACAACGAGACGGAGCTTGGCGGCGTGAAGGAGGCGGATTTTGAAATTCGCGGCGCGGGCGCCTACTCGCGGCTGAAATTCGAATCGGGCGTGCATCGCGTGCAGCGCGTGCCCGAGACGGAGTCCGGCGGACGCGTCCACACCTCCACTGCGACGGTCGCCGTCCTGCCCGAGATGGAGGAGGCGGATGTGGATATCCGTCCCGAAGATATTGAAATGCAGGTCTACCGTTCCTCCGGCGCGGGCGGGCAGCACATCAACAAAACCTCCTCCGCCGTGCGTCTGATTCACAAGCCGACGGGCATTGTCGTAGCCTGTCAGGAGGAGCGCAGCCAGTTCCAAAATCGCGAAAAGTGCATGATGATGCTCTCCTCGAAGCTCTATCAGATGGAGCAGGAGCGCATCGAGTCGGAATACTCGGGGCAGCGCCGCAGTCAGGTGGGCAGCGGTATGCGCAATGAGAAGATCCGCACCTATAATTTCCCACAGAGCCGCGTCACCGATCACCGCATCGGTCTGACGCTTTATAAAATTGACTCCGTCATGAACGGCGACCTCGACGAGATCATCGGCGCACTGATCGCCGCGGATCAGGCGGAAAAACTCCGTGAAAGCGGTGAAACACTATGAACACCCTGCAATTAAGCGCCGAAAAAGCGGAAGACATCGCCCTTGCGGCAAAGCTGCTCCGCGAGGGAAAGCTCGTCGCCATCCCGACCGAGACGGTCTACGGACTCGGCGCAAACGGCTTGGACGAAAAAGCCGTCGCGCGCATTTTTGAGGCAAAGGGCAGACCGCAGGACAATCCTTTGATTTTGCACATCTCCGAACCGAAGGAGCTGTCGAGCATCTGCCATGACATCCCGCAGACCGCGTGGCTGCTGGCGGAGCATTTTTGGCCCGGACCCTTGACGATGGTACTGCCCGTGCGCGGCCTTGTGCCGAAGCGCACCACCGCAGGCTTGGATACCGTCGCCGTGCGCTGCCCGAAAACCGAGGCGACGCGGCGTCTGATCGCCCTTGCGGGCGTGCCGATCGCGGCGCCGTCGGCGAACCGTTCCGGCAAGCCCTCGACCACGACCGCCGCCCATGTCCTGCACGATATGGACGGGCGCATTGAGGCGATCTTGGACGGCGGCGCGTGCGAGGTCGGCGTGGAATCGACGATCATTGACCTCACGGGTGCGCGTCCGCGCCTTCTGCGCCCCGGCGGCATCACGCCGGAGCAGTTGACCGCGCTCTTGGGCGAGATCGACATCGACCGCGCCGTCTTGGGGCAGATCTCCAATGACGCGGTCGTCCGCGCCCCGGGCATGAAATACAAGCATTACGCCCCCTCCGCCGAGGTCTATATCATTCAGGGCAGCAGCGAGGCGGCAGCGCGTTACATCCGCAGGCGTTTTCAGTCCGGCGACGCCGTGCTTTGTTTTAAGGAAGAGCTGCCGCTCTACGAGGGCTGCAACCCGACCGCCTACGGCAGCCGCGACGACGCGTTGAGCCTCTCGGCAGGACTTTTTGCCGCCCTGCGGGATTTAGACACGCCCGAGATCAAGACGATCTACGCCCGCTGTCCCGAGGGAGGCGGCGTCGCCTACGCCGTTGGAAACCGTCTGAAAAAGGCGGCGGCATTCCGCACCGTGAACGCGGAGGACGAGCCATGAAAATTCTCGGCATTACGGGCGGCACAGGCAGCGGAAAGACGACCCTTTTGCGGGAAGCCGAAGCTTTGGGCGCGCTATGCATCGACTGTGACGCGCTGTATCACCGCCTGCTTGAAACCGACGAGGGGCTGCTTGCGGACATTGAAGCTCGTTTTCCGGGTGTAGTGCAAGACGGCGTTTTGCAGCGAAAGGTCTTAGGCAATCGGGTTTTTTCGGACGAAGCCGCTCTGCGCGCCCTCAACGAGATCACACACAAGGTCGTCTGCCGCGAGGTTTTACGCCTGCTGCACCGGTCTGACGCGCCCTATGCGGTCATCGACGCCATCGCCCTGTTTGAAAGTGGGCTTGCGGCGCTTTGCGACACCACCGTCGCCGTGACCGCACCGAGAGAAACGCGCATCGAGCGTCTGATGCAGCGCGACGGCATCTCCTGCGATTATGCCGAGCGCCGCCTCAATGCGCAAAAATCGGACGCGGAATTCGCCGCCTTGGCACACCATACGCTGCATAACGACGGCGCACCCGAGGTATTTTCACAAAAATGTAAGCAATTTCTGAAAGGAGTTTTTAATACCATGGAAGAAAAGAAATATGAAGCCCTGCGCAAGGAGCTGCTCTCCGCGCCGAAGAACGGCTATGACCGCATCTCGGACGCCGACCTTGCCGCGATGGAGCCGTACTGCAAGGAGTATATCGACTTTATCAGCACCTGCAAGATCGAGCGCGAGGCAGTCGATTGGACGATCGCGGAGGCGGAGAAGCACGGCTTCAAGCCCCTCGTTCCGGGCATGGAGCTGAAACCCGGCGACCGCGTCTACGGCAACGGGCACGGCAAGTGCGTGATCTTCGCCGTCGTCGGCACGGAGCCGCTGGACAACGGCACGCACATCTGCGCCGCGCACATCGACTCGCCGCGTCTTGACCTCAAGCCGAATCCCCTGTACGAGGACAGCGAGATGGCGTTCTTCAAGACGCATTATTACGGCGGTATCAAAAAATATCAGTGGACGACCACTCCCCTTGCGCTCCACGGCGTCGTGGCGAAGAAGGACGGCACTGTCGTCAAGGTCACAGTCGGCGAGGACGCGGAAGATCCCATCTTCTGCGTGACCGATCTGCTTGTTCACCTTGCTGCCGACCAGATGAAAAAGACACTGGCAGAGGGTGTGACGGGCGAAAATCTGCGGGTCTTACTCGGCAGCCGTCCCCTGAAGGACGACGAGGGCGGCGACCGCGTGAAGTTCGCCGTTCTGTGTCTGCTGCATGAGAAGTACGGCATCACGGAGGAAGACTTTCTCTCCGCCGAGCTGACCATGGTGCCCGCAGGCAGAGCAAGAGAGGTCGGCTTTGACCGCAGTCTGATCGCCGCCTACGGCCATGACGACCGCGTCTGCGCCTTTGCCGCGTTCAAACCGCTGCTCACCCTTGGCACGCCGAAGAAAACCGCCGTCTGCGTCCTTGCCGACAAGGAGGAGATCGGCTCCGTCGGCATCAGCGGTATGCAGAGCGAGTATTTTGAGGCGTTTATGGGCGACCTCTGCGACGCAACGGGTGCAAGCCTGCGCCGCTGCTTTGAAAATTCCTTCTGCCTCTCGGCGGATGTCAGCAACGCCTTTGACCCCCTCTATGCCGAGACCTGCGACAAGAGCAACAATACCCGCCTGAACTACGGCACAGGCATCTTCAAATACACCGGCGCGCGGGGTAAATCCGGCTCCTCCGACGCGGCTGCCGAGGTCATGGCTTATGTCCGCCGTCTGTTTGCCGAGAACGACGTCATTTGGCAGACCGGCGAACTGGGCAAGGTCGACCAGGGCGGCGGCGGCACAGTCGCCTGCTATATGGCAAACCGCAACATTGAGACGGTGGATGCCGGCGTTCCCGTTTTGTCCATGCATGCCCCGATGGAGCTTGTCTCCAAGCTCGACACCTACATGACCTATAAGGGCATGAAGGTCTTCTACGAAGATTGATAAAACGACCCACACTGCCGCAGCAGTGTGGGTCGTTTTACTCTATGCACCTCTGTAGGGCGGGGACATGTCTCCCGCCCTACAGAGGTTGTTTTGATCGCTTGTTATTCCTCGGGAGGTAAAAGCTGCGGGGAAAAGGCAATTTCATAGGTTCGCGCAAAGGGTGCGGAGAAGTCTGTCAGCGTCGCGCGGGGCATCGTATCGGTTTCGCCCTTGTTTGAGACGGTGAGCTCCTGCCCTGTGAGGGTGTCTAAAATCAACGTTGTCAGCGGCTCTTGCAGCAGGCATTGTTCAATTCCCTCCGGCGTGAGATCGGTGAGCTGTTCGCGACAGCGGCGGCAATAGGCAAGATCCTTGACAAAGGCAAAGATCAGCTCCTTGGCAAACGCCTCTGTGTCCGCATCCTGCTTCTCATCCTCCCAGGTGAGCCACGCGAGGCGCGATACACCGATGGACAGTCCGATGCCGATGGCATTGGCAGCCGTTCCCCATGCGCTGTAACCGAGCAGATGCTTCAGCGAGATCGCAGCGACGGTCGAGGCAGGATCCCTTTGCCCTCCGCTCGCGTCAATGACGATCGTTGCACGCGCCGCAGCGTCGTTCTCCATCCACGCCTGTAAGAATTCCGCCTCCTCTGCCTCACTGCAGCCGCGCGTCAAAACCAGCACCTCCGCATCACCGTCCGCTTCGACCTCCTGACAGCCGAGCGCCGCAATGTGCTGCCCCAGCGATTCACGCAGCGTCGTAACATCGAAGACATCAGCAAAACCGTCCTCCTTGCCGCCGAAATAGCGCACGGAAAGCGTCGGCGTCCATTGGCACAGGTCAAGATAAGCCCGCGTCAGAAGCATCATGCCAAGCTCGTCCGTTCCGGTGAAAAGCATCGCGTTTTCTCCGAGCCGTTCGCGCAGGTACGCGATCTCATTTGTTTGGATGGAATCCTGCGGTACGGAATCGTCGATTCCGATAAAGTAGAAGGCGATCTGGGACGAGTTTTTCAGCATTCGGTATGCCATGCGGAGCTTTCGTTCCCGCGCCAGCAGATAGTTTTCCAGCAGCTTCTCGTCCAACTGCGTCGAGATCAATTCCCCGTTTTCGTCATAGCGGTAGCCCTTCACAATGTTTTCGATGGTCAGCTCATCCCCTGTCAGCGATGCGCGCGCCACCGTGCCGTAGCTGCGGAAGAGATTGTATTCCTCTTCGCCAAGCCCCTGATAGTTCACGGTGGTTGCAAGGCGCATCACGGTGTCAAATACATACACGGGCTTTCGCGTCGAAAGCTCTGCCAGGTAATCCATCGCCGCATATTCAAAAGACAGATCCTCATCGCGCAGCGAGCGGCTGCTGACCAGACCGCCGGAAAGAAGCTGGTCGAGACTGATGACGAAAGCGTCGCAGGTTTCCTCATTTTCCTGGATCCATTGTAAAAGGGCGGCACGATCTCCATGGGTCAAGCCGTTCGGATTCGGACTCTGCCCATCCAGACGCGTTGCATAAAGCGTTTCGTCAGGCATCAGCAGGCGGATGCCGCAGCTCTCCGCCAGCCACTTTGGGCGAAGGTTGTTGACCGGTCGGTTGTCCAACGGAAGATAGCCCACCGTAATGCCATGGGCGCAAAAGCGCTCGACACGGAACAAATGGCAAAAGCGGCAGGCAATCGCCGCGATCTGCGCCCGGGTTGTACCCTCCAACGGCTCCAGCAGTCCGCCGGAGCCGAGGAAGATGCCGCAGCCGACCGCCCAAGTCAGCGCCTCCTCCGCCCAGGGTGAGATCTGCCCGGTATCCCCAAATGCCGCCAGGTCTGCACTTGCGGAGACATCAAATTCGCGGTAGGTCGCGTAGCGCAATAGGATCAGCGCCGCCTGTTCCCGGGTGATGATCTCCTCCGGGCGGAAGTTCCCGTCCTCAAAGCCGAGGACGATCCCATGGTACGCCCCCCATGCGGCAGCCTCGGCATACCACGCATCCGGCGCGACATCCGGGAAGGAGATATCGGTTTCCACAGACTTTTCCCCGTCCATGCGGTACAGGATCGTCAGCAGCATTGCGCGGGTGGTCGTCTCCTCGGGGGAAAAGGTCGTTTGGCTCGTGCCGTTCATCAGACCGCGCTCCACCGCCTCCGAAACGCTTTCGTAATACCAATCGCTCTCAGACACGTCCGAAAACAGCCGCGGCTCCGCCGCACTGCCGACGGGTATCATTTGCAGCAGAAGCAAGCAGCATAGCGCTGCCGCCAATATGCGCATTTTTTGTCTCACTTTGCATTACTCCTATCTTATACTGATACGATATCAAACAGCCTCATCCGCCGGTCGAAGGGCGGGGCATCCTTGACGCGCCCGTGCAGGAACTACCAACTGCGTACAAACCCGTTCGTCTGTACCGTCTGCCGCTTACGCGGTCGCCGGGGGGGGACGCTTGCGAGCGCCGCCTGTGGCGGAGAAAGCGAGCAAGAAGGAG
>JAEDOK010000048.1 GCA_016302005.1 Oscillospiraceae bacterium
TTTCATGCTGTTTTGTGCCTTGTAGCGCAGCGGAAAGGAATGGTCATAAATATGGTTATTACCGACATCTTAGAGAAAAATGCGCGCCTATACGGCGAAGAAGTAGCGCTGGTTGAGATCAATCCCTCTGAGGAACGGGACCGTGCGGTCACATGGCGGGATTTCAGCCTGATTGAGAATACGCGTCCCGACCTGCCGTACCGCCGCGAGATCACATGGGGGCAATTTGATAAAAAGGCAAACCGCTTTGCAAATCTGCTGCTCAGCCGCGGCATCAAGAAAGGGCAGAAGGTCGCCATTCTGTTGATGAATTGTTTGGAGTGGCTGCCGATCTACTTTGGCGTTCTTAAGGCGGGTGCCATCGCTGTGCCGATGAATTTCCGCTACTCCAGCGACGAGATCGAATACTGCTTGGATTTGGCGGATGTAGAGGTGCTGGTGTTCGGACCGGAATTTACCGAACGGTTGGAGCCGATTGTCCCGAAGCTCTCCCGCGTACGCTATATGTTCTATGTGGGCAGGGAAGTACCCTCCTTTGCCGAATCCTATTTAGAGCTGGTCAACTACTGCTCTCGAACCGCGCCCCCTGTCTGCATGGAGGAAGATGACTATGCCGCGATCTATTTTTCCTCCGGTACGACGGGTTTCCCGAAGGCGATCCTACATAACCACCGCGCCCTTGTCAGCTCCTGCATCACAGAGCAAAAGCATCACGGGCAGACGCGTAACGATGTATTCCTTTGCATCCCGCCGTTGTATCACACGGGCGCGAAGATGCACTGGTTTGGCAGCCTCTTGTCCGCTAGCCGCGCCGTCTTGCTGCGCGGAGTCAAACCGGAATGGATCCTCCGCGCGGTCACGGAGGAGAAATGCACGATCGTCTGGCTGCTTGTGCCATGGGCGCAGGATCTGCTGGATGCCATCGAATCGGGAAAAATCGACCTGAACAGCTATATGCTTGAGCAATGGCGTTTGATGCACATCGGCGCGCAGCCCGTTCCGCCGAGCCTCATACACCGCTGGATGAAGATTTTCCCGCACCACCAATATGACACCAACTACGGACTCTCCGAGTCCATCGGGCCGGGCTGCGTCCATCTCGGTGTGGAGAATATTCACAAAGTCGGTGCAATCGGCAAGGCGGGTTACGGCTGGGAGGCGAAGATCGTCGATGAGGCAGGGCGTGAGGTCAAAAGAGGCGAGGTCGGCGAACTGATCGTGCGCGGCAACGGCGTGATGCTCTGTTATTACAAAAACGAAGAGGCGACCAACGAAGTTTTGAAGGACGGTTGGCTCTACACCGGCGATATGGCGCGCGAGGACGAGGACGGCTTCATCTACCTTGTTGACCGCAAGAAGGATGTTGTCATTTCCGGCGGTGAAAACCTCTATCCCGTGCAGATCGAGGATTTCCTGCGCACGAATGATAAGATCAAGGATGTTGCAGTCATCGGACTGCCCGATCCGCGTCTCGGCGAAATTGCCGCAGCGATCATTGAGTTGAAGGAGGGCGTAAGCTGCTCCGCTGAGGAGATCGACGCTTTCTGCAAGGCGCTGCCGCGTTATAAGCGCCCGCGCAAGGTTATTTTCGATAAGGTCCCGCGTAACCCCACCGGCAAAATCGAAAAGCCCGTCCTGCGGGAGAAATACTGCCACGGCAGACTTGTCGAAGCACAGACGACAAATTGAGAGAGTAATTCACTTATATAGAAGGAGAGAGACAATGATAACAAAAATCCTGATGCTGGTAATTTTCTTTGCCATGATGGTCGTCATCGGCATTGCCTGCAGGAAGCACGCAAGAAGCGTGGACGGCTTCGTTTTGGGCGGACGCTCCGTCGGCGCGTGGTTTACCGCCTTCGCCTTCGGTACATCTTATTTTTCCGCCGTTATCTTCGTCGGCTATGCAGGGCAATTCGGCTGGCGCTTCGGACTTGCCTCCACATGGATCGGGCTTGGCAACGCCTTCCTTGGCTCGCTTTTGGCATGGGTCGTCCTCGGCAGAAGGACGAGGATCATGACCCAGCATTTGAATTCCCGCACCATGCCGGATTTCTTCGCGCTGCGTTACGGCTCCGGCGGGCTGAAGATTGCCGCGTCGATCATCGTGTTTATCTTCCTGATTCCCTACACCGCATCCCTCTTTAACGGCTTGTCCCGCCTGTTTACTATGGCGTTCCCCGGCATTGACTATGCTTGGTGCGTGATCGTCATGGCAGTGTTGACCGGCATTTATGTTATTGTCGGCGGCTACATGGCAACCGCGATCAATGACTTTATCCAAGGCATTATTATGATCTTCGGCATTCTTGCCGTGATCTTTGCCGTGCTGCACGGACAGGGCGGCATTTCCGAAGCGATCGCTAAGCTGTCGCAGACCTCAAGCTGGACGAGCGCCGGTACGGAATTCAAGGGAGCTTATACCTCCTTCCTCGGGGCAGATCCGATCTTCCTGTTCTTTGTTATCATTTTGACCTCTCTTGGCACATGGGGCTTGCCGCAGATGGTCGGCAAATTCTACGCTATTAAGGACGAGGATTCCATCAAGAAGGGCACGGTTATTTCCACGGTGTTTGCCGTGATCGTGGCAGGCGGCTGCTACTTCCTCGGCGGCTTTGGCAGACTCTTCTCCGATGTGATCACCTATCAGGCAGACGGTGTGACGCCGGTCTATGACAGCATCGTGCCTTCGATGCTTGCCAATCTCTCCCCGTTGCTCATCGGCATTGTGTTGGTGCTCGTCTTGTCGGCGTCCATGTCCACGCTTTCCTCGCTGGTGCTGACCTCCAGCTCGACCATTACGTTAGACTTGATCGCACCTGCATCCAAAAAAGGACTTTCCGAAAAGAAAAAAATGTTTATGATGCGCCTGTTTATTGCATTTTTTGTTGTAGTCTCCGCGCTGATTGCGATCGTGCAGGCAAAGTCCAAGGTCGTCTTTATCGCGCAGCTCATGGGCGTTTCGTGGGGCGCGTTGGCCGGCGCTTTCCTCGCGCCCTTCCTCTATGGTTTGTTCTGGAAGCGGACGACAAAGGCTGCGTGCTGGGTCAGCTTCTTCTGGGGTGTTGCGCTGTCGCTTATTCAGCTGGCAAAGAGCCTGACGGGCTTTACCTTCGGCGTTGCATTCCTGGATCAAACCGTCTTCGCGACCTCGATCCATTCCGGCGCGATCGCAATGCTCGGTGGGCTGGTTCTGGTGCCGCTGGTCTCGCTGCTGACCAAAAAGCCCGACGAGGCGCAGGTCGAAGGGATATTCCGCTGCTACGACAAAACAACGACCGTTCCTGTCAAGGAGTCTCTCGGAGAGTAGTTGAAAATTCAAAGAGGTTGTTGTATACTTAAGAAAAAAGCAGAGCGAGGTAATGACCATGAAACAACTCATGCTCGGGAACGAAGCAGTTGCGCGCGGCTTATACGAGGCGGGTTGCAGCTTCGTTTCCAGCTATCCCGGCACACCGAGCACCGAAATTACGGAGTGCGCCGCAAAGTATCCCGAAATATACGCAGAGTGGGCACCGAATGAGAAGGTCGCTGTTGAGGCTGCTTTCGGCGCTTCCCTCGCAGGAAAGCGCAGCTTCTGCGGCATGAAGCATGTGGGGCTGAATGTCGCTGCCGATCCGCTCTTTACGATCGCCTATACCGGAATCAACGCGGGCATGATCATCGGCGTCGCGGATGACGCGGGGATGCACAGCTCGCAGAACGAACAGGACTCCCGCAATTATGCAAAGGCGGCAAAGCTCCCGATGCTGGAACCGTCGGACTCCGCCGAGGGAATCGCGTTTGCAAAGCTTGCCTATGAGCTCTCTGAGCAATTTGACACGCCTGTGCTTCTCAAAATGTGTACCCGCGTGGCGCATTCCCAGAGCATTGTTGAGCCGTCCGAACGCGTGGAACCTGCACAGAAGCCCTACGAAAAGAAACCGCCGAAGTACATCATGATGCCCGGCTTTGCGAAAAAGCGCCATCCGATCGTTGAGGAACGGCTGAATGCGCTTGCAGAATTCGCCGAAACCACGTCCTGCAACCGTATCGAGCGCGGCACGGAGAATAAACTCGGTATCATCACCTCCAGCACCTGTTATCAATATGTCCGCGAGGTCTGCGGTCAAGAGGTCAGTGTATTAAAGCTCGGTATGATTTGGCCGATGCCAATGAAGCTTTTGCGCGATTTTGCAGCCTCTGTGGAGCGCGTGATCGTCGTCGAGGAGTTGGACGGCTTTATCGAGGACTATTGCAAGACGATCGGTTTGAAGGTCGAGGGGAAAAACCGCTTCTCCAACATCGGAGAGCTGTCTCAGAATCTTGTTGCGGAAGGACTCGGGCTGCAAGCGCCGCAGGGGAGAGCGCTGGAAACGGCGATTCCGCCCCGTCCGCCTGTCATGTGCGCCGGCTGCCCGCATCGCGGATTGTATTATGTTCTTTCCAAGCTAAAGCTTACCGTGATAGGAGACATCGGCTGCTATACCCTCGGCGCGGTTGCCCCATTGAATGCGGTGGATTCCGTGGTCTGTATGGGTGCTTCCGTCTCCGGCATCCACGGCTTTAACAAGGCAAACGGCGGCAAGACGGACGGCAATACCATCGCCGTAATCGGCGATTCGACCTTTATGCACTCCGGCATGACGGGGCTGGTCAACATCGCCTATAACGATTCCAAGAGCACTGTTATTATTCTTGATAACTCTATTACCGGCATGACGGGTCATCAGCAGAACCCGACCACGGGCTTTAACCTGAAGGGTGATCCAGCGGCAAAGGTCGATTTGGAAGCGCTCTGTCATGCGCTGGGAATTGCGCGGGTGCGTGTCGTAGACCCCTACGACCTCGGACAGTGCGAGAGCGTCATCAAGGAAGAACTGGCGGCTGACGAGGCATCCGTGATCATCTCCCGCCGTCCGTGCGCACTGCTGAAATATGTCAAGCATAAGCAACCGCTTTCGGTGAACACAGACAAATGCAAAAGCTGCAAAATGTGCATGAAGGTCGGCTGCCCTGCTATCAGCATGACAGACGGGAAAGCGAAGATCGACAATACCCTCTGCACGGGTTGCGGCGTATGCGCGCAGCTCTGCAAATTCGGCGCATTGGAGGGAAACACATGAAAACTTGCAATGTGATGATCGTCGGCGTCGGCGGGCAGGGAAGTCTGCTGGCGAGCAAGCTGTTGGGAAAGCTGTTGCTTGCGAGGGGCTATGATGTCAAGGTGTCCGAGGTGCATGGCATGAGCCAGCGCGGCGGCAGCGTCGTAACCTATGTCCGCTTCGGCGAGAAGGTTTATTCTCCTGTCATTGACAAGGGAGAGGCGGACTTTATCGTCTCTTTTGAGCTTCTGGAAGCGGCGCGCTGGACAGAGTATTTGAAAAACGGCGGCACCATCATTACCAATACGCAGGAGATAAATCCCATGCCCGTCATTACGGGAGCCGCAGAGTATCCGAGAAATTTGGTGGATACCATGGGTGCGACAGGCTTCACGGTGGATGCAATTGACGCACTCTCGCTTGCGGAAAGCGCGGGTTCGAGCAAGGCAGTCAACCTCGTGCTCATGGGGAGGCTGTCCAAATACTTTGACTTTACCGACGCGGAGTGGGTACAGGCGATTGACGCAAGCGTTCCGCCGAAATTCAAAGAAATGAATGAAAGGGCTTTTGCGCTCGGCGCAAAAGCGTAAAGAAAGATGGAAAGATATTATCAGGCGGAAATTGAAACCGCGCCGCGCGAGAAAATCATTGCGCTCCAAAATGAGCGTCTTTCTGCGACCGTGCGCCGTGTGTATGAAAACGTACCCTTCTATCGCAATAAGATGGAGCAGGCGGGCGTTACTCCCGACGATATCCGCACAATCGACGATCTGCATAAGCTGCCCTTCAGCTATAAGCAGGATCTGCGCGATACCTATCCCTACGGATTGTTCGCAGTTCCGTTAAAGGATGTTGTCCGTCTGCACGCATCAAGCGGCACAACGGGCAAGCAGATCGTCGTCGGCTATACCCGAAATGATCTGGATGTTTGGGATGAATGCGTCGCACGCGCGTTGACCGCTGCCGGCTGTACGGATGAGGATGTCGTCCATGTCTCCTACGGCTACGGCTTGTTCACAGGCGGACTTGGCGCGGACGGCGGCGCAAAGCGCATCGGTGCGACGACCGTACCGGTGTCCAGCGGCAATACGCAGCGGCAGGTCACGATTCTAAAAGACTTTGGTTCTACCATTTTGTGCTGCACGCCGTCTTACGCCCTGCATATTGCCGAGGTGCTCTACGCCAACGGCTACACGAAGGACGATATCAAGCTCAAAGCAGGTGTTTTCGGCGCGGAGCCGTGGACGAATGAAATGCGCCGCAAGATCGAGGAGATGCTCGGACTGACCGCCTATGACATCTACGGCTTGACGGAGATCATCGGGCCCGGCGTTGCCTTTGAGTGTAAAGAGCAGACGGGCATGCATGTCAACGAGGATCACTTTATCGTCGAGGTCATTGATCCGGACACGGGAGAGGTGCTGCCGGAGGGGACGCAGGGCGAGCTGGTCTTTACCTGTATCACGAAGGAGGCGTTCCCGATTCTCCGTTACCGCACGCGCGACATCGGCGTGATCACAAGAGGGAAGTGCTCTTGCGGCAGAACGCTTGTCAAAATGACCAAGCCGCGGGGCAGAACGGACGATATGCTCATCATTCGCGGCGTGAATGTGTTTCCGTCGCAGATCGAGACGGTACTTCTGGAGAAGGGCTATACCGCAAACTATCAGATCGTTGTGGATCGCGCAAATAACTTTGACAGCATTGAGGTACAGGTGGAGATCAGTAACGAGATCTTCTCCGATACCGTGCGCGGACTTTCAGAGCGGGCAAAGGAGCTTTCCGCCGCACTAAAGACGCTTTTGGGTGTTACCGCGAAGGTCACGCTGCTCGAGCCGAATTCCATTCCGCGTTCAGAGGGCAAGGCGGTTCGCGTGATCGACAAGCGCAAGCTATTGGATTAAGGAGGGATACGATGGTACAGCAGCTTTCCGTATTTTTACAGAACAAATCGGGCAAGATCGCCGCAGTCGTCCGAGCGCTGTCCGAAAGCAGCGTCGATATCCGCGCACTCTCCATTGCGGATACGGCGGATTTCGGTATCCTGCGTATGCTTGTCAGCGATATCTCCGCAGCGAAAGCGGCGCTGTCGGAGCAAAACTGCATTCTCAGTGTCAACGAGGTTACCGTGATCGCCGTACCGGACGCGCCGGGCGGGCTGTCGCGTGTGCTGTCTCTGATGGCGCAGGAGAAGATCGACATTGAATATATGTATTCCCTGATTGAGCGCGGTGTCGATGTTGCTTATATGGTCTTCCGCGTTTCGGATGAAGCTCGCTTGCTTGCGGTGCTTTCCGAGAATGCCATTGAAACCGTCACGCCGCAGAAGCTCGGACTGAAATGATATAGAATCGAGGAAACTACCATGCAGGAAATGAGCAAAAAAACCCAACATTTTACCGATTCCGTGATACGACGCATGACGAGAATCGCGATTGCGAACAATGCCATCAATTTGGCGCAGGGCTTTCCGGACTTTGATCCCCCGAAGAAGTTGACCGACCGTCTTGCAGAGGTCAGCGCAATCGGCCCGCACCAGTATCCCATCACGATGGGTGCGCCGAACTTCCGCCGCGCGCTGGCAAAAAAGTGCGGGCGTTTTATGGGGCGTACCCTTGACCCGGAGACGGAGATCGTTGTGACGATCGGCTCGACTGAGGCTATGGTCGATACGCTTTTTGCGTTGACGAATCCCGGAGACAAGGTCATCATGTTCTCGCCGTATTTTGAGAACTACCGGGCGCAGACCTTGCTTGTCGGTTGCGAGCCGATCTTCGTTCCGCTGATCCCGCCGACCTTCCACTATGATGCCAATGTGCTCGAGGACGCTTTCAAGCAGGGCGCAAAGGCGATTCTCATCTGCAATCCGTCCAACCCGAGCGGCAAGGTCTTTACCCGCGCGGAGCTGACGCAGATCGCGGAGCTTGCTGTTAAGTATGACACCTATGTCATCATGGACGAGGTCTATGAGCACATCGTCTATGCGCCGCATCAGCATATTTATATGAACAGTCTGCCCGGCATGTGGGAGCGCACCGTCTCCTGCAGTTCTCTGTCCAAGACCTATTCCATCACGGGCTGGCGTCTCGGCTATGCAATCGCGCCGCAGCATATCATGGACAAGATCAAGCAGTATCATGACTTTAACACCGTCGGCGCTCCTTCGCCGCTCATGGAGGCAGCGGTCGTCGGTTTGGAAATGCCTGACAGCTATTACGAGGAATTCGGCGCACATTACGCCCATATGAAAAAGCTCTTTACCGAGGGCTTGGACCGCATCGGTATCGAGTATACCGACCCGCAGGGCGCGTATTTTGTTCTCGCCAACATCGGACAGTTCATGAAAAAAGGACAGAGCGATGTGGAATTCTGTGAGGAAATGGCAAAAAAGGTCGGCGTCGCCGTCGTTCCGGGCACCTCGTTCTTTATGGAGGATGTGCCGGATATTGTCCGAATGCACTTTGCAAAAAAGGACGAAACGCTCTATGAAGCCCTCAACCGTCTTTCCAATATGAAATCAAAAATGGCATAATAGAAACGACCGCCCGGGTTTTCCGAGCGGTCGTATTTTTCGGTTTTAAACTATTTTTCCAGCAGTCGCATCAGGATTGTTGCGATCTCTGCGCGTGTTGCGCTCTCCTGCGGGAGGAGCTTGCCGTCGCTGCCGACGATCAATCCCTCGGCAACCGCCCAATTCAAGGCATCGAACGCATAGCCGCTGATCTTGTCTGCGTCAGGGAACGCACTCAATTTGTTCTCCTTGACCGCTACAGACTTGGTATAGCGATAGAGAAGCGCTGCGATCTGCTCACGGGTTACCGGGCTGTCCGGTGCGAAGCTCGTCGGTGTGACGCCGTTGACAATGCCGTTCATTGACGCCCATGCAACCGCGTCGGAATACCACTGCCCGTCGCTGACATCCGTGAATGGGTGCTTCCCTTCCACCTGCGGCTCCCCGGCGACTCGGTAGAGAACGGTAACGAGCCGAGCACGCGTCACGGTTCCTTCCGGGTCAAAGCTCGCGGCGCTGACGCCCTTCATGAGACTGTATTTTATCATGTAGTCTACAGAATCATGATACCATGCGTTTTTTGGAACATCGGTCAGCTTTCCGCTCGGACAGGTGAGGGAAGGTATGGTTTCCTCCTCGGAAGTGCCGCACACGGTGCAGAAGCGTGTTTGCTTGCCATTCTTCGTGCAGGTCGGCGCTTCCGCGACATTCCACGCCCCGAAGCTGTGACCCATTGCAGGAACAGATTCTTGTGCATCGAGGATCGCATTACAGACGGAGCAATGTTTTCCCTCGGTCTTGCCGCCGTTTGTGCAGCTTGCAGGAACAGCGGGATCGATCACCACCATGTGTCCCATAGGCTGAATGAGGGTATCTTGCAGTGTGATCTCGGTCATGCCTGCTGCGTCGCGATAGTACTTTCCGCAAGTGGAGCAGATCCAGTAGGCAGTATTGCCGCATTCCGTGCAGGTCGGTGCTTTTTCTGCAACCGCCGTAAGCTGATGCCCGTTTTCGGTTACGGTAACAATGCACTGACTGTAGGTGTGATTTTCGTCACCCGTGTACAGGATATAAGTACCCACCTGATCAAAAGTGGTTGACAGCTTGCCGTCCTGATTTGTTTTTCCTACCTCCGTTCCTGCGCAGAACACCGAAATATTGGACTGCGCCATTGCGGAGGAGCCGACCATCTGATAGACGGTTACGCTGAATTCCTCCCCCGCAGCTACGGTGAGCGCAGCTTCATGGAGCCAGACATTGTACTTATATCCGTAGAAGCTGTCTGCGGCTGTGGTCATCTCATTGGCAAACACGCCATAAATGCCACCGTCTTCAACAAGCGTTGAAAGCGTGGACGCGGTGTCATATTCACCGTTGACGAAGAAATACTGGCCCCAGTAGGGAACCTTCGCATTGGCAGCCTCGAAGGCCTCGTCGCCGTGCAGCGAGTCGATATAGCCGTAGTTGCTGACGGTCAGCGAATATGTCTCGCCGAAGCCGAGTTGCAATACCTCTGCCACGGTCTTATCGGAGGTCGTTTCAAAGGTGCGATCAATTGCACCGACCTCATTTACACCGGTCAGACGGACCGTTACCGTAACCAATGTGGGGGGCTGTTCACCATCGGGATTCGCGCCGTCCGTTCCGAGTACGGTCATTGTTGCGGAAACCTTTTGCCCAACAAGCTTTGAGAAATATTCGTCATACCACTTACCGCTGACGGTCTCGGCGTATTTCGCATAAGTCTCATGCTCCAAAACGCTCTCGACCGTGACGGCTGTGTTGTATTTCGGAACCGTCAGAAGAAGCGTCTCGTGTGCGATCACTGACGGTACGCTCGACTTGAATTTGTTGTATTGCTCCTGTCCGCCGACAACGGAGAAATCTGCCATATCGCCCGCGACGATGCCCGTTTGCAGGCAGTCGTTCACGGCATATGCCCAACGGAGCGAGCCGTCGGCATTGCGCGTGACCTCCTTGAACGGATGCAGGCTTTCGCTGACACTGTAGCAGGAATCGTTTGCGCCGTCGTTGATGCCGTCCCAATAGTGCGCTTTTGCTTCCTCCATCAGCACAAGGGCATCGTCCAGCTCTTCCACCGTCAGCGGTATGACCGTCAGCTCGATCGTCTTGCTCACGCTGACTGCCTTTTCCTTGTGCTGCATTGTGACCGTAAGTATCACGGAAGCAGGAGCCTCATCCGGCATCGGCTGATAGACCACTGCGCGATAGCCGTTCACCCGAATGACTGAATCGTTGCTTGAAGTTACGGTAAAGCGATAGGCGCTATAGTCTTCGATCCCTATTTTTGCGGGCGTCAGAAGTTGAATATCTCCGCGTACCGCCAACGGGTCGATTGGTTGCTTGTTGACAATATAGGTGAGCTTTTCCGTAAGATAGCATTCATCCAGCGACTGCTGCATCTGTGCGCGCAGCGGTTCGAGATCCTCTGCCAAAACGGTCAAGTCAAAAGGCGTCATCTCCAAAGTGCCGTCATTCAACACAAAGGTCAGCGTCGGCGTGAGGGAGACAGAAGTGTTCTCAGACGGTGCGCGCACCTGTGCCGTAAGGGTATCAGAAACGGCATCGCCGGTGATCTCGATGATTTCGGCGCTGCTTGCCCACGCCACCGTGACATAGGGATAAGCGCTCAGACGCTGCGGCAGAAGCATATTCTGTGTGATATGATCCTGATCCGTGTTTTCCCCACAGAAGGAGTCAAAGGTGATGCACTGTGCCGCCGAGGAAAGGTACGCCGATACCGCCTCCCGATCCCATTCCAAATGCACCGTGACAGTGACGCTGCGGTTCTGACCGCCCAGCGACAGCTGAAGCTGAATATCGTGAATTATCGCGCCGCGAACCGCAAAGGTAAGGCTTGTCGGGTCGGTGCTGAAATAGGTGATATCGCCGTTTTCCGCGATGCCTGCTTCACAGGTGAGATCGGCGGGGTAGG
>JAEDOK010000049.1 GCA_016302005.1 Oscillospiraceae bacterium
TCCAGTTGGCCTCATAGCGATCCATCGTGATCTGCATTCTGCCGCCGCCGGAGGCGATGCGGTAGTCACAGCCGTCCGTGCGCAGCTCCGCGAGGACAGCTTCCAGCTGCGCGACATATTCCAGAGCGCTTGTCGCGGGCACATCACGGCCGTCAAGCAGGATGTGGCAGTAGACCTTCTTCACGCCCTCCTCGTGCGCATGGCGCAGCAGGGCGATCAGGTGGCTGATATTGGAGTGGACATTGCCGTCGGACAGCAGTCCGAGGAAGTGGAACGCCTTGCCGTTTTCTACGCAGTTGGCGACCAAGTCCTTCCACGTTGCCGAGGCAAAGAGCGTGCCGTTTTCGATGGATTCGCCGACGAGCTTCGCGCCCTGCGAATAGACCTGACCGCAACCGAGGGCGTTGTGACCGACCTCGGAGTTGCCCATGTCGTCATCCGAGGGCAGACCGACCGCTGTGCCGTGGGCCTTCAGCCAAGTGTATGGGCAGGTCGCAAACAGGCGGTCGAGCGTAGGCGTCTTTGCCACCGCGACCGCGTCTCCGCTGCCGCCGTCACCCTTGCCGACGCCGTCCATAATTACCAAAACAATCGGTTTTTTCATATCCGATATGCCTCCATTATTTTTTTATATCTAATCTATTTTACTATAGTTTTGCCGAATATACAATCATATTTTTTGATATTTTGAGTTCCGAATAAAAATTGCCTCTGAAAAACCGCCGTTTCTGTGCAAAATGCGGCAAATATTCAGCAATTTTTTGACGCGGTGGGGCAAAACAGCGGCGTGCAGACTGCTATCTGCGGAAACGGGCGCGGGCATAGTCCTCTGCCTCCGAAAGGATGGCATCCGCTGCCGCGCCGAGCGCCTGCTTCAGATAGGCAAGCTCATCCGGCACCGCCTGCCCGTGCAGGACGCGAAACGCGCCCGCGTCGCTGCCTAAGCCGATCCTGCCGCCGCGCGCTGCGACAAAGGCAACCTTTTCCTGCTGCTCGGCAAGCAGCGGGCGAAGCACCGCGTCGGGATAGCGCCCGCAGCCGATCAGATTGCCGATGGTTGAAAGCGTCGGCACCCAAAGGGTTTTCGTTTCCGCCAAGCGCGCAAGCGTCTCCTCGCGTAAAAACGCCCCATGCTCGACGGAGTCCACGCCTGCGTCCACGGCGGCGTTTACCGCCTTATCGCCGTTGGCGTGCACCATGACCGCAAAGCCGCGCTCGTGCGCAAGAGAGATTGCCGTGCGGATCAGCTCCGAGGGCATTCCCTCCTCCGTCAGCGTGTGCGGATGGGAGAAGTCGATCAGTCCCGAGATCATCAGCTTGACAAAATCGCCCCCGTCGGCGCTCATCTCGTCGAGCAGGGCACGATACTCCGCAAGGTCGGAAAAGCCGCGCCCGATAAACGCGCCGTAATGCCCGCGCAGATGGATTGGGAAGGCGGGGCTTCGGTAGTCAATGCCGTATTCTCCCGCAAGCGCCTTTGCGCGCAGGGAGACACCCCATGCGTCGCCGCCGTCGCGCAGAAAGGCGATCCCGCGTGCCCGGTAGTTCGCCAAACGGGAGCGGATCAGGGAATCACAGGGGGTCTCCCGCTGCGCGTCGATTGCAGCGCGGTAGTATACGCCGTCCAATATCATATGAATGTGCAAGTCTCCGAGCATGTTGATCACCATGCCTATTATAGTCCCTCAGACAGACAAAATGCAACCGATTTTTCGCATATCGGCGGTGGTATGTTTTTTTCGATCAAGGCTTTCTTTTTGGAAAACAATGAGATATAATAAAATATACTTCGCAATTTCGAGGAACAAAAGTATGAAGCGAATCGTCTCAATACAAGATATTTCCTGCGTCGGCAAATGCTCCCAAACCATTGCCCTTCCTGTGCTCTCCGCCATGGGGATCGAATGTGCCGCGCTGCCGACCGCTCTGCTTTCCGCCCACACTGCCTTTGCGGATTTTGTCAGTTATGATCTGAACGAGATATTTCGCCCGCTGGCGGCGCATTGGAAAGCGCTTGGCCTGCGCTTTGACACCATCTATACCGGCTATCTCGGTTCGGAAGTGCAGGTCGGGCTTGTGACGGAATTTCTGCAGGAATTCGGTACGCCGGACACCCTCGTCTTTATCGACCCCGCCATGGCAGATCACGGCAGGCTTTACGCAGGGCTTTCCTCAACGCTGCCCGCTGCGATGCAGGAGCTTTGCAGCCGTGCGGAGATCATCACGCCGAATGTCACGGAAGCGTGCCTTCTGACCGGTTTGCCCTACCGCGAGCAGCATGATGCTGCCTATGTACGGGAGCTTTTGACGGCGCTTCTCTCCCTCGGCGCGAGGACTGCCATCATCACGGGGATCCGTCCCGATGCGGCGCATATGGGTGTTGCGGCGATGGAGGCAGACGGTGAGGTGCGGCTGCATTGCACGGAATACCTTCCTGCGGTGTATCACGGCACGGGAGACCTCTTTGCCGCGACCTGTGCCGGCGCGCTGACGCTCGGTATGCCTGCGGCGGAGGCGATCTCTTTGGCGGCGGACTATGTGGTTACGACGCTCCGTGCAACGGCTGCCGATCCCAACGCCCGGTGGTACGGTGTTAATTTTGAAGATACGCTTTCTGAGTTGATCACGCGGCTGCGCCGTCAGCCGCAAGAGGAGGAATTCCTATGACCGATGAATCTACGCCGCTGCGCCGCGCTCCAAGAGAGAGACTGCCGCTGCTTCTGTCCTTCTGCCTGCCCTGCCTGATCGCCTGTATCGCGTTGGCAATTGCTGGGCTGTACCCGTTCGGAAACGGGCAGGTTATGGCGCATGACGGCTGGCATCAGTATTATCCGTTTTTCCGCGCTTTCCGCGAAAAACTGCTCTCAGGCGGCTCCCTGCAATATACATGGGATGTGGGTGCGGGCACGGGCTACCTTTCCCTGTTCGCCTATTATCTTGCAAGCCCGCTGAATCTGCTGGCTGTTTTGGTGCCTGCCTCTCTGCTGCGCGAGCTGTTTGCCTTTTTGACGGTTTTGAAGCTTGGACTCGCGGGACTGTTCTTCGGTTTCTATCTGAAGATCGTCTACCGCAAGAATGACTATGCGATCCCCTGCTTTGCCACGCTGTACGCGTTCTGCGCATGGGCGTGCGGCTACTATTGGAATTTAATGTGGCTGGATGTCTTCGCGCTGCTGCCGCTGCTGGCGGCGGGAACGGTGAGCCTTCTGCGGGAGGGAAAGTTCCGCCTGTATGTATGCGCGCTTGCGCTGAGCCTGTGGTGCAACTATTACCTCGCCTATTTCTCCTGTATCTTTGTGCTGCTGTTCTTTATCGGCTTTTGTATTTGCTGCCCGAACGGCTTTAAGGGCTTTTGCCGCCGCTTACTGCGCATCGGGCTATGCACTGTGCTTGCCTTTGGCATTGCCGCAGTACTCCTGATCCCGACGATGATGGCAATGCAGACGACCTATTCCGCCACGGCAAAGGAGGTTCGCTGGCTCTCTTTGAACATGGTCACCGGTGCCTCCGGCGTGATCTCGGAGTCCCGCGGGCTGTGGGAGACATTGAAAACCGAGACGTTCCCCGGGGTCTTGAGCGCACTGCGCATGACGCTCGTTCAGCTCCTGCCGCCGCCCAATATCACGAAAATGAGCGGACAGCCGAATCTATACTGCGGCTTCTCCGTGCTGATCCTCGGGATCTATTACTTCTGCTGCCGCAAGATCAAGCTGCGCGAAAAGCTTTATAATCTGTTTTTGCTCGTATTTTTCCTGCTCAGCTTTATCTTCCGCATTTTGGATTACGCATGGCACGGGTTCCATTTTCCCAATATGCTGCCTTACCGCTTCAGCTTCCTCTTCAGCTTTGTCCTGCTCGGCATGGCCTACCGTGCATATCAGCAAATGCGCAGCTTCAAAAAATGGTATCTCTGCCTGATTGTACCGATTGCAGTGCTGTTTGCTGTGAATCTGATTGGCATGGAGGGCGTAGGAAAACTCAAATGGCTCCTGACCGCCATGGTTCTTGCCGGTATGCTCCTTTATTTCCTCCTCTATTCCCGCAAGGGAAAACGGCGCACCCTCGCAACGCTCCTTTTACTGACAATCTTTGTCTGTGAGGCGGTACTCTCCTTTGCCTGCGGTGTGAATAAGGTCGGCGTGACGACCCGCACATCTTACCCCAAGGAGGCGGCGAATGTGCAGGCGTTGCTGGAATATGCCGAGGAGCGGGATCAACAGAGCGGCACGCTGTTTTCACGCACCGAGGTTACAAATACGCAGTCGCTCAATGACGGCGCGCTCAACGGATACCACGGCGTGAGCATTTTTACCTCCTCTGCGAACGTCAACTTCAATCGTTTCTCCCGCGCCCTCGGACTTTCCTCGTGGCCGGGCAGCAACCGCTACGCCTACTATGAGGGCACGCCATTTGCGAATATGATGCTCGGCATTAAATATCTGATCGACCGCGACGGGCAGCACCGCAACCGTTCCTATAACACCCTCCTTGCCTCGGCGGGAGAGGTCAAGCTGCTCGAAAACAACGCTTATATCGGGCTTGGCTTTATGACAAATGAGGCGCTTGCCGAATTTGCGCGCAAGGGAAATGTGACGGATCCGATCGGGGAGCAGTCAGAGCTGTTCCGCCTTGCGACGGGCTTGGAGGGCGAGCTGTATACGGAAATTGACTATGACTCGCTCATCGAATCGGAGCACTGCACGCTCAATGTAAGAGATGCGCAGAGCAAGCAATTCGCCTTCAACGCAAAGAAGGCGGAACAGGATGAACAGATCAGCATTGTCTACACCATCGCGCAGGACGGACTTTACTGCGCCACAACGACGAGCAGCAAGACCGAGAGCGTGTCCGTCTACCTCAACGGCACCTTCCTTTTCTCGCGGAATATTAAGGCGCGCTCCCTTTTCAGCATCGGCGACTTGCAGGCGGGCGACGAACTGAAATTTACCTATACTGCCAAAGCGGGAGCGGAAGGGACGATCCGCCTGAATGCTGCGCGGATGGACAACGACCTGTTTGATGCGGGCTTTGCCAAGCTTGCGGACGAGCCGTGGGTGCTGACGGAATTCTCCGACACCTACCTCTGCGGCACGGTGACGGCAAAGCAGGACGGACTGTTCTATACCTCCGTCCCTTATGAACCGGGCTGGAAAGCCTATGTGGACGGAGAGGAAGTGGCGCTTGCGGAGGGCTATGATCCTCTCAGTGAAGACGTAAAGCTGACCGACGCGGTAATCTCCTTCCCGCTGACGGCAGGAGAGCATACCATCGAGCTGCGCTATGAAGCGCCCGGTCTGAAGGTCGGTGCGATGATTTCCACTGTGAGCCTGCTGATCTTCGTGCTGCTGTTGGTTGTCAGACGAAAAAAATACACCCTCCTGCCGCCGCCGGAGAAGGAGCTTTGCCCTGTTCCCGCGGAGCCGGAGGAGGCTGATGCTGCGGAGGATACGGAGGACACCGAAGAGACGAGCGACCCAGCCGCAGAGCCGGAGGAAGACGACCTGATGGAGAACCTGTTCCGCGAGAGCGGGGAGGACGGCGCTGCCGGAGACGACGCCTATGATGCGGATTTCCTTGAGAAGCTGAATCAACTGCCATATTTCCGAAAGTGGGACGAAACACCGGAGGATGCCGAGGAGGAAAAAGCGCCCCTCGCGGAAGAAGCTCCCGAGGCTTCGCTGAAAGAAAACGAATAACATCCGATACCCCGGAAGTTTCCGACCCAATCATAACAAAACTCGCCGCAGACAGTTGCCTGCGGCGAGTTTATTTTATTTTGAAAGGAATGCGTAGAGCAAAACAATTGCGCCGAGGGCGATACGGTACCAGCCGAACAAGGTAAAATCGTGCTTTTTGATGTAACCGACAAGGAATTTGATGGCAAGCACCGAGACAGCGAACGCAACTGCCATGCCCAGCAGGAGAACGGCGAGCTGCGTCCCCGTAAAGGCGAAGCCGAATTTGACGATCTTCAACAGTGACGCGCCGAACATCACGGGGATGGCGAGGAAGAAGGTGTATTCCGCCGCCAAGCCGCGCGAGGCACCGAGCAGAATGCCGCCGAGGATGGTCGCGCCGGAACGGGAGGTGCCGGGGACAAGGGCGAGCACCTGAAAGATACCGATGAGCGCGGCGTCCTTCCATGTCAGCTCAGAGAGCTTATTGATGCGCGGCGTGCGGCGTTTGTTGTATTGCTCAACGAGAATAAAGCCGACGCCGTAGAGAATCAGCATCAGCGCCACGACAACGGGCGTGTAGAGATGTGCGTCCATCCAGTCATCCAGCGGCAGACCGACGATGATTGCAGGTAGGCAGGAGACGGCGATCTTGAGCCAAAGGATGATCTTATCCATGTAGCAATGGTTATCGCAAAAACGCTGAATGCCGCAGATCATGCGGTTGGAGCTTGCCTCGGCAAAGTAGGAGCGGCGGCGCCGATTTGCTTTGGTGTGGAAGGGCCAGAGCTTCTTAAAGTAGAGCACAATGACCGCGAGAATTGCGCCGAATTGGATCACGACGGTGAACATCGTCATGAACTCTTCCGTTAGAACGGGATGGTTCGCCGTCTTCCAAAGCGCATCGACTAAGATCATATGCCCCGTGCTGCTGATGGGCAGCCATTCCGTAATGCCCTCGACGATACCGAGAACAATGATTTTGAGCCATTCAAGTAATTGCATCGGTCAACCTCTTTTCATTTCAATCTATGTTGCCCATTGGCAGTATAGCACATCTGTTTCCAAAAGTCAAAAGGTAGTCAGCGTTCACGAGGCGCTGAGGCGGTCAAAAACAATCGTTTTGTCGTTGCAGGGGAGCGTGGCAAACCCACAAACCACACGGGAAACGCACCAGAATCAACGAAACAGCCCCTGTAGGGCGGGGACATGTCCCCGCCCTACAAAGGTTTTCATGACACGGAAGTCATTGCGAGGAGCGCAGCGACGCGGCAATCTATGCAGTTTCAGGCTTGCATGCGGTCGGAAGTACCTGCATCTGCTTATGCCTCTCCCAGCCGCGAAGGATTTCATGCAGCAACGCGCCGGGGCTTTTTCGACACGCTGCCTTTCTCATGAAAATTTCCGCCAAATTGTTGCCGATTCTTGCATTCTTTCCGGGCTTCTGCTATACTAATAAAAAGTATATTGCGGAGTTTCGGCTTTTCCGCGGAAAGATAAGGAAATACAGCATGGATAAAACAAAGACCTTTCAGGAGCTTGGAGTCAGTGAGGAGATCGTGCGGGCGCTTGAAAAAAAAGGCGTAGGATTGCCCACGAAGGTGCAGGAGGAGGCGATCCCTCCGCTGCTGGCATGGAAGGATGTCATTGCCAAAGCGCCGACGGGTACGGGGAAAACCTTTGCCTTCGGCATCCCAATGATCGAACATATTGACGCAAACAGTGAGGATCTACAGGGGCTGGTTCTTGCGCCGACAAGAGAGCTTGCGCTTCAGATCGGAGACGAGCTGAACGGCTTGCTGCCTTACTATAATCAGACCATCCGCGTGACGGTCCTCTACGGCGGTCAGCGCATGGAGCCACAGATCAAGGCACTGGCGCGGCATCCGCACATCGTTGTCGCCACCCCGGGCAGATTGACCGATCACTACAACCGGAAAAATCTGCGTTTGGACAAGATCAAGACAGTCATCCTCGATGAGGCGGATCGGATGCTTGATATGGGCTTCTTTGACGATGTGACGAAGATCCTCAACAGGATCAAAAACCGTGTCAATCTCGGCTTGTTTTCCGCGACCATCTCGCAGGAGGTCATGACCGTGAGCTGGATGTACCAGCGCGACGAGGTGGAGATCACCGTCGATCCCACGGAGGAGAGCAAGCCGGATATCGATCAGTATTCCATCACCGTCCCGCGCTTGGAAAAAGAGGAGGCCATGCTACGCATCCTCCGCTCCGGCGCGCTCGAACGCGTGATCGTGTTCTGCAACACAAAGGTTATGTGCCAGCGCCTCAGCGACGATTTGCGCCGCGCGGGCATTCAGGCGGATTGCCTGCACGGAGATATCAAGCAGGCGACCCGTGAGAAGACGATGTCCGCCTTCCGCAAGGGAAAGCTTCCGGTCCTGATCGCTACGGACGTTGCTTCACGAGGTATTGACGTGGATGATGTGGACGGCGTGATCAACTACGATGTCCCCGACGAGAACGAATACTATATCCACCGCATCGGCAGAACGGGGCGCGCCCGCAAGAAAGGAATTTCCTTTACCCTCATCGGCTCCTTCCCGGAGAAAGCCAAGCTGGATGAGATCGCCAAATTCTCCGGCTTTGAGATTGCTCCGATGATTTTTGACGAGTACGGCTGTCTGGTGCCCGCTCCCACGGAGGAGAAGCATCCGCCGCGTAAAAAATTCTGATGCGCTCGGTGGAGGAGGGACTTCTGCTGCTGCGCTGCAGGCTCGGACAGGCGGTGTGCCCGCTGTCAGAAACGGAATATCGACAGCTTATCGCCGTGCTGCAGCGGGCAAAAGCAGCGGGGCTGCAGGGGCAGATCACGGAGGAGCTTCTGCGCACCTATGGTGTGGAAAGCGCTCTGCGTGAACGCGCACTGACGTTGCTGCATCGCAGGGAGGTGCTGCAGCGTTATCTCGATTCCGCGCCGGAGATTTCCGTGCTGACGCGCCTCGGAGAGGGCTTTCCGCAGCGTTTGCGCGCACTCGGAGGGGATTGCCCTCCCGCCCTGTTTTGCACGGGAGAGCTTTCGCTGCTGAACACTCGCTGTATCGCATTGGTCGGCTCACGCAGGCTTTACGAACGGGGGAGCGCCTTTGCCGCTCATATCGGTACGCTCGCCGCGAAAGAGGGCTTTACCCTTGTCTCCGGCGGCGCGGTCGGCGCGGACCGTATTGCGCAGGAGGCGTGCCTGCGCGCCGGTGGCAGCGTCATTTGTTTTGTCCCCGACGCGCCGGTGAGGTATCCCATACGGAAAAACCTGCTTCTGTGCAGCGATGAAGGCTATGAGCTTGCCTTTTCCTCTGCACGCGCCCTGCGCAGGAACCTCTATATTCACGCACTCGGCGAAAAAACCTTCGTTGCGCAATGTCCGCAATGCCGCGGCGGCACATGGTCCGGTACGCGGGAAAATCTGCGGCGCGGTCTTTCCGAAGTCTACGCCCTGCGTGACAGTTCGGAGGGAATCACCGCGCTTGCAATGCTCGGCGCGGTCTTACTGGATGAGTTTCCGGTAGAACTCAACGGTCTGACACCCTTTGAGTTGTCCATTTTCAACTGAATTTTCCAAAAAACGCGAAAAATATAAAATTTCAGTTGATTTTGACAAAGATTTTCGTTATAATCTCCGTATGTCATTGTGTATCTAACTGACATATGGAGGTTATTCTTTTATGTGTGGTATCGTTGGCTACATCGGCGCACAGCAGGCGGCGCCGATTTTACTCGATGGGCTTTCGAAGCTCGAATACCGCGGCTATGATTCGGCAGGCATCTGCGTATTTTCCGACACAGGCTTTCAGATTGCCAAAACAAAGGGCAGACTTGCCGCCTTGTGTGAGATGACGGAGGACGGCTCGACGATTACCGGCACCCTCGGCATCGGTCATACCCGCTGGGCGACACACGGTGCGCCCTCAAACGAGAATTCTCATCCGCACCTTTCCGCAAACGGTAAGATCTGCGTGGTTCATAACGGCATCATCGAAAACTATCTGGTCTTAAAGGAATTCCTGCTTGCGCAGGGGAAGACCTTCTCCTCGGATACCGACACCGAGGTCGCGGCAAATCTGCTCGAATACTATTATGAGCAGGAGGGCAATCTGCGCGCCGCCGCCTGCCGCGCTGTGAAAGAGCTTTCCGGCAGCTATGCCCTCGGCATCCTCTGCACGGATTATCCGGATTCCATGCTTGCCATCAAAAAGGACAGCCCGCTTATCTTCGGCTTCGGCAAGGGGGAGAATTTCATTGCCTCGGATGTCCCCGCGATCCTGCGCTATACCCGTGAGGTCGTCTATCTGAACGACGGAGATATGGTCGAGTTTACCGCGAACAGCGTCAGCTTCTTTGACGCGCAAGGCAACGCTGTGGGGAAAACGCCCGAGCATATCACATGGGAAATGTCCGCAGCGGAAAAGTGCGGCTACCCGCACTTTATGATGAAGGAGATCCATGAGCAGCCGAAGGCGCTGCGTGACACCATCAGCCCGCGCATTAAGGACGGCAGAGTTGTCTTAAATGAGCTGACGTTAAGCCCGGATTATCTGCGCGGTGTCCGAAGGATCTATATCGTCGCCTGCGGTTCGGCATACTATGTCGGCTGCCTCGGAAAGTATATTTTGGAAAAGACCTGCCGCATCCCCGTCGAACCGATCCTTGCCTCGGAGTTCCGCTATTCCGAGCCGGTATTGGGTGACGATACGCTGGTGATCATCATCAGCCAGTCCGGAGAGACGGCGGATACGCTTGCTGCGCTCCGCGAGGCGAACACCCTCGGTGCGCGGACGCTTGCCATCGTCAATGTCGTCGGCAGCGCCATCTCCAAGGCAGCGCATGACGTGATCTACACATGGGCAGGTCCTGAGATCGCCGTCGCCACGACAAAGGCGTATTCCACGCAGCTTTCGGTGCTGTACCTGATCGCCTTATATATGGGAGATATCCTCGGAACGCTCTCTAATGAGGAATATAACGCCATGCTTGAGGCTTTGATCCGCCTGCCCGACCGTCTTTCCGAGATCCTCACGGAGGAGAATCTTACGAGCATCAAGGCGCTGGCGGACGAATGCAAGGATCACCATGATGTATTCTTCATCGGACGCAATTTGGACAGCGCGACCTGCTTGGAGGGCAGCCTCAAGCTGAAGGAGATCGCCTATGTTCACTCCGAGGCATATGCCGCAGGTGAGTTGAAGCACGGTCCGATCTCGCTCATTGAGAACAACACCCTTGTCATTGCGGTCGCCGGCGTTCCTGCGCTGTTTGAGAAGACAATGTCCAATGTCAAGGAGGTCAAGGCGCGTGGCGCGAAGGTTCTCGGTCTGACGACGATGAATTTTGCGGAGGAGATCAAGAAGACTGTGGACTGCTGCCTGCTGGTGCCGCAGACGCACCCGCTGCTCCAGCCGAGCTTGAACGTTGTCCCGCTGCAGATTTTCTCCTACTATGTCGCCCTTGCCCGCGGCTGCGACGTCGACAAGCCGCGCAACCTCGCAAAATCCGTCACCGTAGAATAAGAAAGATGCAACCCCCATTGCCGCGTGCAATGGGGGTTCCTGTTATGACCATAGGTCGCGGGCGTGTCCCCGCAATACAGAACCGAGTACCAATAACATTAACAAGCCGCATTGCGCGAAGCAATGCGGCTTGTGCAGCGTGTCGAAAAAGCCCCCGATGTGTCATTGCGAGGAGCAAAGCGACGTGGTAGCGCAGCCGTTCGCGAGGAACGAG
>JAEDOK010000176.1 GCA_016302005.1 Oscillospiraceae bacterium
GGAAACGGCGGGGAAGGAAAAGCTGCCGTTGGGGAAAGGGAGGAAGCCAATGCAGAAAGAAAATGTGATACAGGACGAGCAGCTCGATCGGGAAAGCCCGCACGAACGCAGGCAGCCGTTTTGTGAGCTGGACGAGGAAGCGCTCTTTGACATGGCGGAGCTGTTTAAGGTGTTCGGCGACTCCACGCGCATCCGCATTCTCTATGCGATGTTTGACGAGGAGCTGCGCGTGTCGGATATCTGTGAAGAACTGGGCATGAGCATTTCCGCCGTGTCGCATCAGTTACGGCTTTTGAAGCAGGCCAAGCTCGTGCGCTGCCGCCGCGAGGGAAGAATGGCGTATTATATGCTTGCCGACGATCATGTCAAGACCATCATCGGCATGGCAAAGGAACATATTGAGGAGTGATATTATGAAAAAGACTTATAAACTGAGAGACTTAGACTGCGCAAACTGCGCGGCAAAAATGGAAAGTGCCATCAACAAGCTGCCGCAGGTCGAGGCGGCGACGGTCAGCTTTTTCACGCAGAAGATGACCGTTACTTATGCAGAGAGCGTGGACGAAGCGGAGGCGTTGGCGCAGATCCAAAAGCTCATTCGCCGCGTGGAGCCGGACTGCGAGGTCATAGGATGAAGCGCAGACAGAAGCTGCTCCTTGCCCGCATTGTCCTTGCGGCAGTTTTGTTTGCCGTCGGTCTGTTCTTGGACGGTTGGTGGAAGGCGGGATTTATGCTTGCGGCATGGCTGACAGTAGGCTATGATATCGTCTGGTCTGCGCTGCGGAACATTCTGCGGGGACAGATTTTTGACGAAAAGTTCCTGATGACGCTTGCGACGGTTTGCGCCCTTGCCATGCAGGATTGGGGCGAGGCGGCAGCCGTCATGGTGCTGTTTCAGGTCGGTGAGCTGTTTGAGCAGCTTGCCGTCGAGCGCTCTCGCCGCTCCATTTCGGCGCTGATGGATATCCGTCCGGACTTTGCTACCGTCCTGCGGGACGGTGAGGAGGTCGTGACGGAGCCGGAGGAGGTGCAGATCGGGGATATTCTCCTCGTTCGAGCGGGTGAGCGGATCGCTGTGGACGGCATCGTCGTTGAGGGGGAAAGCTCGCTCGATACCGCGAAGGTCACCGGTGAGGCAATGCCCGTCGATGTCGGCGTGGGCAGCATGGTCATTTCCGGCAGCGTGAATCTGAGTGGTGTGCTGAAAATTCGTGCCGAGAGCGCCTATGCCCAGTCTACCGTGGCGCGGATCCTGTCGCTTGTGGAGTCTGCCGCAGAGCAGAAAGCGAGCGCAGAGCGGATGATTACGAAATTCGCGCGGTACTATACCCCCTCCGTCATCGGCGCGGCGGTGCTGCTTGCGGCGATCCCGCCGTTGTTCTTCGGGCAGCACTTTACCGAGTGGCTGACGCGCGCGCTGACCTTCCTTGTCATCTCCTGCCCTTGTGCGCTGGTCATCTCCGTGCCGCTGAGCTTTTTCTCCGGCATGGGCGCGGCGGCAAAGTTAGGCGTTGTCGTCAAGGGCGGCGTTGCGCTGGAGCAGCTTGCGCAGACGAAGGTTATGGTTTTCGACAAGACCGGAACGCTGACGCAGGGGGAATTCTCCGTCCGCAATATTGACTGCGCGCGCGGCACGGAGACGGAGCTTTTGCGCATTGCTGCGCTGTGTGAGCAGTATTCCAATCATCCCGTGGCGCAGGCGGTGCGTGATGTCTGTCCGAATCCAACCGGTACGGCGGAGAATATTCAGGAGCTTGCAGGTCGCGGTATTACTGCGACAGTTGACGGGAAAAAAGCAGCCGTCGGCAATCGTGCGCTGATGGAATCTCTCGCCATTGTGCCGTCGGAGCTGAATCGCGTCGGCACAGTGCTGCATGTGGCATATGGCGGGGTCTATCTCGGCGCGATCGTTGTCGCCGACAGCCTCCGTGAGAACGCGGCGCAGACGCTGACGGCGCTGCACAATCAGAGCGTTGCGCGGACGATCATGCTGACGGGTGACAATGTACGCGCTGCGGAACATTACGCCAAGCAGTGCGGCGTCACGGAGTACCGCGCACAGCTCCTGCCGCAGGATAAGGTGGC
>JAEDOK010000050.1 GCA_016302005.1 Oscillospiraceae bacterium
TCACCGTCGAATGCACCTGCGCGCCCTTGAGCTTGTCCAGCTCGTTTATGGCAAGCTCCGCCGTC
Organism: Oscillospiraceae bacterium; assembly: GCA_016302005.1. The sequence continues at coordinate 66 of JAEDOK010000050.1, forward strand.
GGATTCGTCACGGCGCTCATGGCGAGGGCGATCAGCATCTCATCCGTGTGCAGGCGGGGGTTGCGGTTGCCCAAATGCGCGACCTTCAGCTTCTGAATCGGCGCGAGAACGGCGGAGGAGATCAGATCGACCTGCGGCGCAATACCCGCCAGATGCTTCAGGCTGTTAATGAGCGCCGAGCAGGCAGGCCCCATCAACGAGGTCGTCTTGCCCGTGATCACCGTGCCATCCGTCAGCTCAATGGCGACGGCGGGATTGCCCGTCCTTTCCGCAACCTCCCGCGCGGCGGGAACCGTCCTGCGCTGCTCCGGCTCCAAATGCAGCGAGCGCAGGAGCATTTCCATTTTTTGCAGCTCCTTCGCCGCCGCGTCCCCTTTTTTCACCGCGCAAGCCGTCGCAAAAAAGCGGCGCAGGATCTCCTGCTTGGACGCCTCGCGGCAGGCCTCGTCGTCCACAATGGCAAAGCCGACCATATTCACGCCCATATCCGTGGGGCTTTGATAGGGACATTCGCCGTAGATTTTGCGGAAGATCGCCTCCAAAACGGGGAAAATTTCAACATCTCGGTTATAATTGACCGTCGTCTCGCCGTAAGAGTCCAAGTGGAAGGGATCGATCATATTCACATCGTCCAGATCCACCGTCGCCGCCTCATAGGCAAGGTTGATCGGATGCTTGAGGGGAAGATTCCAGATCGGGAAGGTCTCGTATTTCGCATACCCCGCGCGGATGCCCCGCTGATGCTCCTGATAGAGCTGGCTCAGGCAGGTCGCCATCTTGCCCGAACCGGGACCGGGCGCAGTGACAACGACGATGGGGCGCGTTGTCTCAATATACTCGTTTTTGCCGAAGCCCTCCTCCGAGACGATCCGCGCCACGTCGGCAGGATAGTCCGCAATGGGATAGTGGCGATAAACCCGCACGCCGAGGGCTTCCAGCTTATTTCGGAATGCCTCTGCCGCAGGCTGCTCCCGATAGCGGGTCAGCACCACGCCGCCGACATACAGCCCATACTCCCGAAAGGCATCGATCAGGCGCATCACATCCAGATCGTAGGTGATGCCGAGGTCGCCGCGCCTCTTGTTTTTCTCAATGTCGTCAGCGGAAATGACAATGATCAGCTCCGCCTGCTCCTTCAATTCCAGGAGCATCCGCATCTTGCTGTCCGGCTCGAACCCGGGCAAAACGCGGGAGGCATGATAGTCGTCAAAGAGCTTGCCGCCGAATTCGAGATAGAGCTTACCGCCGAACCGCTCCACCCGTTCCCGAATGCGCTCACTCTGCAATTTCAAATACCGTTCGTTGTCAAATCCGACCTTCCGCATGGCATATCCCTCCTGTGTGATTCAAAAGTCCAAAAGCATTATACCCCGTTCCCCCACGGAACGCAACCGTTTCCATAAAAAAGAATCACCCTGCCAAATAGGGTGATCTTATGTAGGGCGGGGACAGGGTTGATTTTTTTAGTGAATAGTGAATGGTGAACAGTGAATAATGAATATCGGTAAGCTGTCTGTGAGAAGCTGCAGCATACGGCATTCCTGACGCGCCTGTGGGAAGCCCTTTTGACTAAGGACTAAGGGTGAATGGTGAATGACTGTGGTGTGCTTCGCACGGATCGAAAAAACGAGGATCAGCTACCCTCTTTGTCATTGCGAAACCGGTGCGCACACCGGTTGTGGCAATCTCAGACTGTAGGTTTGTACGCACTTAGTACTTCCTACACGAGATTGCCACGACCCCGTTGGGGTCTCGCAATGACAGGGAAAGGGAGTTTGTACGCAGTCGGTAGTTCCTGCACCGGTCGGCATGATAGCCGCCCCTACGGCGTAAACTGTGAGTTCTCTCGTAGGGGTGGATAGCATCCGCCCGCTTTTTAAATCCGCGCGGAGCGCTCCGACACTATTCACTCTTCACTATTCACTCTTCACTATTCACTATTCCCCGTTCACTATGCCCGATTCACTGCTCTCCCAAAATCTTTCTGGTTTGTTGGGCGTTGCGGTGAACCTCCGTTTTCAGCTCCTCCAGCGAGGCGAATTTTTTCTCCGGGCGCAGGAAATCGACCAGCTCCAAGCGCAGGTCATGCCCGTAAAGGTCGCCGTCAAAGTCCAGCAGCCACGGCTCGACCGTCACGCCGCCGCCGTGTACCGTCGGGCGCACGCCGATGTTCACCACCGCCATGCGCCGCTGTCCGTCGAAACAGGCATAGCCCGCATAGACGCCGAAACGCGGAATCAGAATTCCCTCCGCCGGACGGAGATTCGCCGTGGGGATGCCCAGCGTCCTGCCGAGGCGCTGCCCGCTGATGACCTTGCCGGAAAGAATATGCGGATGCCCCAAAAACCGAACCGCCCGCGCCGCCTCGCCCTGTTCCAATAACGAACGGATCAAGGTGGAGGAGACCGTCTCGCCGTCGAGCGTGATCTTCGGAATGCAGGCAAAGCCGATGCCAAGGGCTTCGCATAGCTCCCGCAGAAGTTCCGGCGTCCCCTCCGCGCGAGCACCGAAGCGGTAATCGTGCCCACAGACGACGAACGCGGCTTGATGCTGCTTGCAGAGCGTTTCGCGCACAAAGTCCTGCCACGGCTGCTCCATCGTCGCGCGGTCAAAATGCAGCGTTCGCACCTCGTCAATGCCGTAAAGCGTCCGCATCAAATATGCGCGCTCCTCCGGGGTGTTCAGCAGCGGCAGCTCCCTGCCGAACACCAAGGTATCGGGATGATTGTCCATGGTCAGCGCAGCGGCGGGCAGCCCGAGACGGTCGGCGACCTGCCGGGTCTTTTGCAGCAGTCCGCCGTGCCCGAGATGCACGCCGTCAAAAAATCCAAGCGCAAGCACACAGGGTTGATTCATAGATAATCCTCGTAATTTGATTAAATTCTGTAGACCGGGGACATGTCCCCGCCGTCCGCACAAGCGGCAGTTCCCGCTCTTTGGCTAAGGGCTAAGGGCTAAGGGTGAATGGTGAATGACTGTGGTGTGCTCCGCACGATTAAAAAAGGATCGACTGCCCACTTTGTCATTGCCATGAAACCCTTTGTAGGGCGGGGACATGTCCCCGCCGTCCGCGAAGCGGCAGACGGTACAGACGAACGAGTCTGTACGCACTCGGTAGTTCCTGCACGCGGGCGGATACTATCCGCCCCTACGGCATAGCCTCCGATGCGTCTCGTAGGGGCGGCTATCAGCCGCCCGTGGGTACGGGGAGCGGGTTTGTACGCACTCGGTAGTTCCTGCACCCGGGCGGATACTATCCGCCCCTACAATTCGAGATCCGTGCGGAGCACACCGAAGTCATTCACCCTTAGTCCTTAGCCTACATTGTCATTGCGGCGCAAAGAAGCTCTTGACGGTTTTCAGTTTACCGTCCGTGACCTCACAGAGAGCTAAAAATTCACCGGACTGACCGTAGACCCGATAGCGTCCCTCCGCCCGGTTGCAGGTGAACGCCGCGCCGTTGCGGACGCATTTTTCCTGTCCCGCCGTCAAAGTCAAGCGCGGATACGCCGAGAACAACGAATCCACAGGCTGTAGCAGCGTCTGCGGGTCGGCATGGGCAAGGATCGCGTCCAGCGTGACCGCTTCCCCAATCGTGTACGCCCCTGCCTGCACCCGCCGCAGAGCCGCCATACACCCGCCGCAGCCCAGCGCCTGCCCGATATCGTGGCAGAGGGTGCGGACATATGTCCCCTTGGAGCAATGGATCCGCAAACGCGCGGTATCCTTTGAAAATTCCAACAAATCAAGGGAATATACCGTAATTTCCCGGGGCTTTCGTTCGATCTCCTTGCCCGCGCGCGCCAATTCATAGAGCTTCTTTCCGCCGATCTTCACCGCGGAATACATCGGCGGAAGCTGCTGCTGCACGCCCGTAAAGCGCGCCAGCACTTCCCGCAGCGCCGCCTCATCCACGGTGACAGGACGGGTATCGAGGGTCGTGCCCGTGGTGTCCTGGGTGTCGGTGGTTACGCCCAGCAGGAGGGTGGCTTCATAGCTTTTCTCCGCGTGTTCAAAAAACTCCACCGCACGGGTCGCCCGTCCCACGAAAACCGGCAGCACGCCCGTCGCCATGGGGTCCAGCGTCCCGCCGTGCCCGATGCGTTTTTCGTGCAGGACGCCCCGCAGCTTGCTCACCACATCCTGCGAGGTCCAGCCCTCCGGCTTATCCACGATCAAAATACCGTTCGCCATCAGAGCTTGACTCCCTCGGCTTCGATCGCGGCTAAGACCGCCTGTTTTGCGCCCTCGATGCCGCCGTCCACGCTTGCGCCCGCCGCAGCCTTGTGTCCGCCGCCGCCGACGCGTGCGCAGATCGCTGAGGCGTTGTAGTTGGGCGAAGTACGGACGGAGATCTTGCCCCGCTCCCCGACCTGCCGCAGCATGACCGCGATCTCTACGCCGGCAATCTCCCGCCCGAAGCCGGAGATGTCGTCAATATCGTCCTCGGTCAAGCCCAGTTCGTCCTTCAGCTTGTCCGGGATCGCGCTGACGGCGACCTTTCCGTCGGCGTAAAACTCGGTAGACTGCGTCAAATGCGCCTCCAACTGCAAGCGGGGCAGGCGCTTTGTCAAAAACATAATTTGATTGATGGCAAAGGTGTCCGCGCCGCAGTCGATGCATTCCGCCGCCGCGCGGAGGGTGTTTGCCGTCACATTGCTGAAGCGGAAGCAGCCCGTGTCCGTCGAAAGCCCCAAATACAGCGCCTCCGCAATACGCTTGCCAATGGGCGCGTCCATTTCCCGCAATATCGCAAGAACGACCTCCGCGCAGGCTGCCGCCTCAACATGCACATAGCCCTGCGGCGCAAAATCGTCGCTGCGCTCGTGATGGTCGAGCTTTAATCGGATTTGGTTTACATAATCTACCGCGTTGTAGGCTATAATTCCACTCGACGCCACATCGACGCTGACGAGAAACGCGTTGTTCGGCACGGCATCCACGGTCAAGCCCGCCAAATACGGGCGGTATTTCTCGGTAAACTGGGGATTTTCCAGCACCGCCGCTGTCTTTCCGAGGGCGCGCAGACCGCCGCACAGCGCCGCCGCCGAGCCGATGGTGTCCCCGTCAGGGCGGCGGTGGGTTAACATAATATAGTTGTCGTTTTGCAGCAGGAGCTCTGCCGTCTCAGCAATTGTCAGCAGCTTCATCGTCGGAGTCCTCCGGAATGTCGAGCTTGGAAAGGATCTCTAAAATATGCGCGCCGTGGGTGATGGAGTCGTCCGCCTGCCATTGCAGCTCGGGGGTATAGCGGAGCTGGAGACTTCTGCCCAGCTCGCGGCGCAGGTAGCCTGCGGAGGATTTCAAGCCCGCAAGCGTCTCCTTGGTATATTGCTTATCCAGCAGTGAAACATAGATTTTCGCATAGCGGAGATCGGGCGTCGTCTCGACGCGGGTGATGGAGAGCATGGTCTTATGCACACGCGGGTCCTTCAGCTCCCGCAGCAGGTCGGACAGCTCGCGTTGGATCTCCTCATTGATGCGTCCGATACGGTTGGATGCCATAAAATACCTCCTTAGAAAAAGCGGGAGCGGTCAAACGCCCCCGCGGTAAATCGAAATAAATACTGTAGGGCTTGGAAATGTCCAAGCCGTCCGCGAAGCGGCAGACGGTACAAACGAACAAGCTTGTACGCACTCGGTAGTTCCTGCACGCGGGCGGATACTATCCGCCCCTACGGCATAGCCTCCGATGCGTCTCGTAGGGGCGGCTATCAGCCGCCCGTGGGTACGGGGAGCGGGTTTGTACGCACTCGGTAGTTCCTGCACCGGCTGGGACATGTCCCCGCCCTACAGTTACATTCCGTGCAAACGCGTCAGCGGGGGACTTCCTCCATGACGAAGCATTCGAAGATGTCGCCTTCCTTGATGTCGTTGAACTTCTCGACGGACATGCCGCACTCGTAGTTCGCGGCGACCTCCTTCACGGAGTCCTTGAAGCGCTGCAGGGAGCCGATGTTGCCCTCATAGATGACGATGTTGTCTCTGAGCACACGCACCTGCGCGTCGCGGGTGACCTTGCCGTCCTTGACATAGCAGCCTGCAATGGTGCCAATGGCGGAGACCTTGTAGGTCTGGCGCACCTCGGCGTGTCCGATGACCGCCTCGCGGTACTTCGGCGCAAGCATACCCTTCATGGCAGCCTCGATCTCGTCGATGGCATCGTAAATGACGCGGTACATCCGCAGATCGACATTCGAACGCTGCGCCGAGGCGGCAGCGGCGGAGTCCGGGCGGACATTGAAGCCGACGACGATGGCGTTTGCGGTGGAGGCAAGGAGGATGTCGGACTCGTTGATCGCGCCGACCGCCGCGTGGATCACGCGGACGCGCACCTCCTCGTTCGAGAGCTTTTCGAGGCTTGCCTTGACTGCCTCGGCGGAGCCTTGCACGTCCGCCTTGACGATGAGGTTCAGCTCCTTCATCTCGCCCTCCTGCATCTTGGCAAAGAGGTTGTCGAGGGTGACCTTGCTTGCCATCTTCGCGGCAGCTTCCTTCTCCTTCTGCTTGCGCTGCTCCACGAGTTGACGCGCCATGCGCTCGTCGGCAACGGCGTCAAACTCGTCGCCCGGGGTGGGGGCTTCCGCAAGACCCGTGATCTCCACGGGGATGGAGGGGCCTGCCTCGGTGATGGAGCGGCCCTTGTCGTCCATCATCACGCGGACCTTGCCGACGGCAGTGCCGGCGATGATGAGGTCGCCCTTGTGCAGTGTGCCGTTCTGCACGAGCAGGGTCGCAATGGGACCGCGGGTCTTGTCCAGTCTCGCTTCAATGACCGTGCCCTTGGCGGCGCGGTTCGGATTCGCCTTCAGCTCCGCCAGCTCTGCGGTCATGATGACAGTCTCCAGCAGCTCGTCGATGCCCTCCCGGGTCTTGGCGGAAATGCGGCAGACCTCCGTGTCGCCGCCCCACTCGGAGGGGACAAGGTCATGCTCGGTGAGCTGGGTGAGGATGCGGTCGGGATTCGCCCCCGGCTTATCCATCTTATTCACGGCAACGATGATGGGGATCTTCGCCGCCTTGGCGTGGTTGATCGCCTCAATGGTCTGGGGCATGATGCCGTCATCCGCCGCCACGACCAGAATCGCAATATCGGTGCACATCGCGCCGCGGGCACGCATGGAGGTGAAGGCGGCGTGACCCGGGGTGTCCAGGAAGGTGATGGGCTTGCCGTTAATCTTCACGGTATACGCGCCGATGTGCTGGGTGATGCCGCCCGCCTCGCCCGAGGCGACATTCGTCTCGCGAACCGCGTCGAGCAGGCTCGTCTTGCCATGGTCAACATGACCCATGACGACCACGACGGGGCTGCGCTCGACCAGCTCCTCCTCGGTGTCCACATGGTCGTCGATCAGGCGCTCTTCGATCGTGACAACGACCTCGCGCTCGACCTTGCAGCCCAGCTCGGTGGCGACGAATTCGGCGGTGTCAAAGTCGATGGTCTGGTTGATGCTCGCCATCACGCCGTTTTTGAGCAGGCACTTGATCAGCTCCGTGGCGGTCTTCTTCATGCGGGACGCCAGCTCACCCACGGTGATCTCGTCGGGAATCTTGACGGTCAGCGGGGTCTTCTTGATGATCTCGAGCTGGAGACGGCGCAGCTTCTCCTGCTCCTCGTTGCGGCGCTTGCTGCCCGTTGCCTTCTTATTATCCTTGCCCTTATTCTTATTTTTATTTCCGATCTTCTGCTTGCCGCCGGAATAATTCTGCACGCGCTCGGAAACGAGGCTGTCCACGCGGTCGTCAAAGCGGTCGGCGTTGACTGTGACCGCCTTCGTATCGACGACGCGGCGCTCCCGCTTCCGCTGCTCGGGCTTCGGCGCAGCAGGCTTCTCCTCCGCAGGCTTGGCAGCCTCCTGCTTTGCAGGCTCGGCGGGCTTCGCCGCTTCCTTCTTCGGCTCGGCGGGCTTCTCCTCCTTTTTTGCCGGAGGCGTGACTGCGAATACCTCCGCGATCGAAGCGATCTGATGGTGCTGCGTGATATGGTCAAAGAGCGCGTTAAGCTGCTCCTCGGTCAGCACCTGCGCGTTGCTGCGCGGCTTTTCAAAATATTTGCCAACGATCTCGGTGATCTCCTTTGTGGACATCCCGAAATCCGCTGCGACTTCCTTCACTCGATACTTCACTAAACTCATAAAGCCACCTCCGTGTTACTTTTTCCCAAATCGGACATTGCGGCGGTGCGCCTTTTCCTCCGCACGCCGTTTTTCCACGCGCTGCACGCGGACGTTCAAGTCCTCCAGCAGCGCGGCATATTTCTCCGGCTCTCCAAGGGTTTTGACGAACGCCTGCGCCAGTCTGACATCCGTGATCGCCGCAATGGCGCAGCTCGTCGTCCCGAGCGCGTCACCCAAATCGTCCTTCGAAAAGGCGAGGGGCAAAAGCGGCTGCGCCGTTCCCTCGACAAAGCTCTTTGCCCTGCGCACGGTATGGGGCGAGGCGTCCGCCGCCAAAAGCACCAGCCGTGCGCGGCTCGCTCTGCACATCGCGCCCACCTGCTCCTCACCGAGGACGAGATTGCCGCCCTTGCGGGAGAGGCTGAGCAGCCCGAGACTTTTATTCTGCTCCATTTGCCGCCTCCATTTCCGCCAGCAGGGCGTCATAGACCTCCTGCGGGATCTCGGTTTCAAATGCGCGGGAGAGCGCCTTGGTCTTGACAGCGCGTTTGAGGCATTCGGGATTCGGGCAGACATACGCCCCTCTGCCGGATGCCTTGCCTCTCAAATCGAGCGTGACCGCACCCTCCGGACTGCGCACCACACGCAGCAGCTCCCGTTTCGGCCTCATCTCGCGGCACCCAAGGCATTGCCGCATCGGTATTTTCTTCGGCACGGTAATCGCTTCCTTTCCTATTTTTCAGTGAATCGTGAACAGTGAATGGTGAAAAGCTGAGGGTCACTCCGCACAATACCACAGCAAAGCTCCCCCACCTGTCATTGCGAGACCGGTGCGCACACCGGTCGTGGCAATCTCGTGTAGGAACCACCGGCTCCGTACAAACTTGTTCTCCCGTACTGTCTACCGCATCACATAACCTATTCTCTATTCACTATATAAAAGCGCTCTTATTCCTCCGCCGGGGCTTCCGTCTCCGCCGGAGCTTCCTCTGCCGCTTCCTCGACCGCTTCCGCCAGTGAAGCGGGCTTGATGTCGATCTTGCAGCCGGTCAGACGGGCGGCGAGGCGGGCGTTCTGTCCCTCCTTGCCGATGGCGAGGGAGAGCTGATCGTCCGGCACGATCACGCGGCAAGCCTTCATACCGGCGAGCTGCGTTACGGAGATCACGTCCGCAGGCGAGAGCGCCTCGGCGACAAAGGAGCAGATATCCTCCGACCAGACGATCACGTCCACCTTTTCTCCCTTCAGCTCCTCGACCACCGCGTTCACGCGTGCGCCGCGTGCGCCGACGCAGGCGCCGACGGGATCAATGTTCTCCTCCGTCGCGCAGACGGCGATCTTCGTGCGGGAGCCTGCCTCACGGGCAATGGAGCGGATCTCCACCGCGCCCGAAGCGATCTCGGGAACCTCCAATTCAAACAGCCGCTTGACCAGGGCGGGATGGGTGCGGGAGACCATGACCTGCGGGCCGCGGTTGCTGCGGTGCACCTCGACGACATAGACACGGATCATATCGCCCTCGGTGAAATGCTCGCCGGGGACCTGCTCGCCGGTGGCAAGCAAAGCGTCGGTGCGGTCGTTTCCCTGTCCGATGCGGACGGTGATATCGCCCGAGTTATCGATGCGCAGCACCGTACCGGTGAGAATTTCATGCTCCTTCGAGGAGAAGCTCTCGAAGACCATGCCCCGCTCCGCCTCGCGGATGCCCTGGATGATGACCTGCTTTGCGGTCTGGGCGGCAATGCGTCCGAACGCCTGCGTCTTGATCTCCACATTGATGAGATCACCGAGCTGGGCGGTCTTGTCGATCTTGCGGGCGGCGTCCAGCAGAATTTCCGTTGCGGGGCTGATGACCTCGTCAACGACCTCCTTCTGCGCGTACATCAGGAGCTTCTCTTCCGTCAGCTCGACGTAGACATTGTCGGTGTAGCCGTCCTTGTCCTTCTTGTACGCGGCGACCAGCGCCTGCGTAATACGCTCCACCATGTAATCCACGGGAATGCCGCGCTCCTTTTCGAGCTGACGCAGCGCCGCAAAAATTTCAGCGTTCATAATCGTGTTCTCCTTATTTTCTTTTCCTGTTTGGGTAGCTCTTGCAGATCGCATTTCAAAATGCCCCCTTAGAATTCCACGCGAAGCCGCACCAAAGCGACCTCGGATCTTTCAAACCTCATCGTGTTTTTTCCCACCGTGACGGTCACATCGCCGTCCTGATAGCCCTGCAAAACGCCGGCAAATTCCTTGCTGCCGTTTTTCGGGCGGTAGAGCTTGACCAGCACCGGCGCACCGAGAAAGCGCTCAAAATCGGACGGGCGCTTCAAAACGCGCTCCAAGCCTGCCGAGCAGACCTCGAAGCGGTAGCTCTCGGGGATGGGGTCATATTCGTCCAGCACGGGATCCACCGCACGGGAGACCGCCTCGCAGTCGTCGATGTCCACGCCGCCGTCCTTGTCGATATACAGGCGCAGGAACCACTCGCCGCCCTCGCGGACATATTCCACATCCCACAGCTCACAGCCGTTCTGCTCCACCAAAGGCTGCGCAAACTGCCAAACCTGATCCGTAATTTTCATGCTCCATCCATCCTTTGTTTCCATCGTAGTAGACTGTTAAGACTAAAACTTTACTTTCTGAAATACGGACCCTTGAGATCGGTAGCAGTACGCCGTAGGGCGCGCACCCGCAGGGGGTACGCCGCATCCGTAACGCTCGTCCCTCGCGAACGGCTGCGCAGACCACTGGGCGCGCCGGTGCAGGAACTACCGAGTGCGTACAAACCCGCTCCCCGTACCCACGGGCGGCTGATAGCCGCCCCTACGAGACGCATCGGAGGCTATGCCGTAGGGGCGGATAGTATCCGCCCGCGTGCAGGAACTACCGAGTGCGTACAAGCTCATTCGTTTGTACCGTCTGCCGCTTCGCGGACGGCGGGAACATGTCCCCGCCCTACAACCGTGGAACGCACCCCACCGTAGGGCGCGACCACTGGGCGCACCGGTGCAGGAACTACCGAGTGCGTACAAGCTCATTCGTTTGTACCATCTACCGCTTCGCGGACGGCACGCACCCGCAGAGGGGTACGCCGCATCCGTAGCGCTCCTTCGTCGCGAACGGCTGCGCAGCCGAGTCGTCGTGCCCTACGCTCCACCTATGAAGCTAATTTATAAAGTTTTAGCTTTAACAGCATAGTAGGGGC
>JAEDOK010000051.1 GCA_016302005.1 Oscillospiraceae bacterium
CTTGGAACGCTTTCGCCTTTTTCTCAGTCTCACATCATTGACAAATGAACATTTCGCAAGATTTTATGCGAGTTCGGCAATTGTTACGCCGTCCTCACCTTCCCCGTAGACGCCCAAACGGTATCTTTTTACGGCGCGATTGCGTTTTAATTCCTCTTGCACAGCCTTTCGCAGCACACCGGTTCCTTTTCCGTGGATAATACGAACCTGCGCCAAGTTTGCCAGCATCGCACCATCCAAGAAATTGGCGAGAGTCGCAACCGCTTCATCCGCGCTCATGCCGCGCAGGTCAAGCTCCGTCGCGGCTGTGACATTGCGGAATTCCCGTTGACTCCGCTCAATGATCTTTTTCACCTGCTGCTGCGTTTCTTCAATGAGATAGACCTCATTTGGCTGCGCAGTCACCTTCATGATGCCTGCCTGAAGCTGATAGCTGCCGTCCTTATTGATTGCAAGGACGCTTGCCTTCGTGCCGAAGCGCAGAAGCTCTACCATGTCGCCAACCCTGATCTCACGTGTCGGTGCGGGACGCTCCGGCGCTTTTTGCTTGTCGGAGAACACTTCCTCCGCCTCGTTCAGCTTGCGGCGCAGCTCCGCCTGTCTGGCGTTGCTGCCCTGCACATCGGCAGAATCCTTCATCTGCTTGCGAAGCTGCTTTAATTCCTCGGCAACCTCGTTCGCCGCGCGGCGGGCATTGTCGATAATCGCCTGCGCCTCGGCGCGGGCGCTGCGCATTGCTTTCTCGCGCTCGCGCTTGATCTCGGCATAATACTCCTCAGACCTTGCACGCATCTGCTCCGTCTCCAAGCGTAGGCGTTCCGCTTCCCGCTTGGCGTTTTCCATCTGCTGGCGCTGCTGTTCCAACTGATTCAGAACATCCTCAAAGTTGCGGTCGTTCTCATTGATGTAGCTCTTTGCCTGCTCAATGATCAGCTCAGCCAAGCCGAGACGCTTGGAAATCGCAAAGGCGTTCGATTTTCCGGGAATGCCGATGAGCAAGCGATAGGTCGGGCGCAGGGTCTCAACATCGAATTCGCAGGAGGCATTCATGACGCCGTCCGTGCGCATGGCGTAGAGCTTCAGCTCGGCATAGTGGGTGGTTGCTGCGACGCGGCTGCCGCATTTTCTGCAAAACTCGATCAGCGCCGTTGCCAGCGCGGCGCCCTCGGCTGGATCGGTGCCGGCGCCCAGCTCGTCAAAGAGCACCAGCGTCTCGTCGTCGCATTCTTCCACGATCTGCACGATGTTTTTCATATGGGACGAGAAGGTGGAAAGAGACTGCTCAATGGATTGCTCGTCGCCGATATCCGCCAGCACCCGCGGGAACACAGATATCGCGCTGCCATGGTCAGCGGGGATATGCAAGCCGCACTCCGCCATCAGGGTAAGCAGACCGATGGTTTTCAGCGTTACGGTCTTTCCGCCCGTGTTCGGTCCCGTGATAATCAGCGTGTCAAAATCCGCGCCAAGGCGCACCGTAATGGGAACAACGGTTTTACGGTCGATCAGCGGATGACGCGCACGGTTTAACTCGATGGTGGCGTTGGTGCGGATCTCCGGCTCCATCCCGTCCATGCGCAGAGAGAGTCGGGCTTTGGCAAAAATGACATCCAGCGTCACAAGCATTTCATAACTCGAAGTGATACTTTCGCGGAAGGACGCCGCCTCCGCCGACAGCTCGGCAAGAATGCGTTCGATCTCCTTACGCTCCTGGATCAAAAGCTCCCGCAGCGCGTTATTCGCGTTGACCGCCGACATCGGCTCAATGAAAAAGGTGCCGCCCGAGGAGGAAACATCGTGTACCAGTCCGGGAATCTCACCCTTATACTCACTCTTGACGGGCACAACATAGCGATCGCCGCGCAGGGTGATGATCGGGTCGCGCAGGTATTTTGCATAGGTCGGCGAGGTGATGATCTTTTGCAGCGACTCCTTCACCTTCGCGCTCTGGATGCGCATATGGCGGCGGATATCGGCAAGCTCACTGCTCGCCGCGTCCGCGATCTCTTCCTCGGAGAGAATGGAATTTGTAATTTTTTCCTCTAAATAGCGGTTGGGAGAAAGCTCCTGAAAATACACATCCAAATTGGATTGCATATAATCGCCGTTATAGTACGCCTTTGCGTTGCGGATACAGCGCAGAACGCCCGCAATGCGCAGAAGCTCCACCGGCGTCAGGCAGCCGCCGCGATCTGCGCGCTCCAAGGAGGATGCGATCTCCTTTAATTCGTGGAAAGAGGGGGAACCCTTGAGTGAGATCAGCTTGCAGGCAGCGCTGGTCTGCTGCTGTAACAGTAGGATCTCCTCTGCATCCGTCAGCGGTGTCAGCTTAAGGCAGCGCTCCTTCGCCTCCTCACTGTGGGCGCATTCGGCAAGCTTATCTAAAACCGTGTTCAGTTCCAGCTTGTTCAGTGATTTTTCGTATAGTTCGGTCATTTTTGATGTCCTCATAAAAACAGTGATTTGTATAGATCAAGGGTGAAGAAGCCGCGTTCCAAGCGCATCGTCAAATAGCTCTCGGTCAGACCGTTTAATCCCTGCAGGGCGCCGTCTGACAGGGTAAAGGCAAACAGGCGCTTCGGGTCGGCGGAAGCAATATAGCGCATTGCCGCCAAGCTTCCTTCAGAAACCGGCATGCGAATGCCGTCTGTTGCGTCGTTTCTGCATTCCGCGCATTGGAGGATTCCCTGCGTCACATTAAAGCGATTCGGATTTGGATTGCCGCAGACGGCGCAGCCGCGCAAATCCGGCAGGAAGCCTGCAATGCAGGCAAGGCGCAGCTCAAAGACCGCCTTCACAAGCTTTTGCGACTTTTTCAGCTTCGCAAGCGCGTAAAGGGCGTTCAATAGGAGGGAGAGCAGCTCCGGTGCAGCGTCCTCCTCCTGTGCTACCGCGTCCGTCACCTGCGCAAAATAGGAAGCAAGGTATAAAAGCTCAATGTCCTCGCGCAGCTCCGGAAACATCTCCTTCGCCGCAGCCTCCGTGATCATATATTTCCCCTGCTTCTCCGAAACGGTAAACTCAGAATAGGTCAGAAGCTGGCACGCCGCCTTGCTGCGGCTCCTTCCGGACTTGACGCCGCGCGCACGAAGGGTAAGCTTTCCGTGTTCCCGCGTCAAAACGGTCAGAAGCTTGTCTGAGTCTTTATATTCGGTTTCGCGCAGGACAATGCCCTCGGTCTTTTCGTACATGACAGCTCCTATGTAGACGGACGCGCCTTATGTCGTCCGCTTCTTTTCCCGCAGGTATAAAAGATATGCTTCCGGCGCGCCGGTTTCCAAAAACAAATTCCAGAAAAATGCCGAATCCATCGTATTCCTCCCGCGTTCATTCTGCCGTTAGCATTTGCGGTACGGTCGCGGAAGATACGATGAAAATAATGCTATGATTCGTAGCCGAAGTTGCGGATCAGAAAGTCGCTGTCGCGCCAATTCTCCTTGACCTTGACCCAAGTCTGCAAAAAGATCTTTGTCCCCATGAAGCGCTCGCAATCCTCGCGGGCGGCGGTGGAGATTTTTTTCAGCATCGCGCCATTTTTGCCGATGATAATCCCCTTATGACTCGCCTTTTCACAGTAGATTGTCGCATCGACATCGATCACGCCGTTGTCCCGTTCGGAGAATTTGGTGATCTCCACCGCCGTACCGTGCGGGATCTCGCGCTCTAAGTTCCACAGCAGCTTTTCCCGTATGATCTCCGCGATCACCTGCCGCTCCGGCTGGTCAGAGGTCATATCCTCCGGGAAGAAAAACGGACTTTCCTCGGCATACTTTGCGCACTCATCCAGCAGCGCCTTTACACCATCGTTATATTTCGCGGAAATCGGCATCACTGCAGCAAAATCAAACTGCGCAGAATAGGCGGCAATCACTGCCAATAGCTGCTCCTTGTCCGGCACGGTGTCGATCTTGTTGATCACCAGAATGGCAGGCGCGCCGCTTGCCTTGATCTGTGCAATCAGACTTTCCTCCTGCGGACCGATGTTGGCGATCGGTTCGACGATCAGCAGCACGAGATCCACATCCGCAACGGATTCCTTTACCACCCCGACCATATAGTCGCCGAGCTTCGTGCGCGGACGGTGAAAGCCGGGAGTGTCGATAAAGACGAGCTGGGTGTCCCCTCTCGTCAGTACGCCGCAGATGCGGTTGCGCGTGGTCTGGGGCTTATTTGAAACAATCGCAATCTTTTCTCCGACCAAGTGGTTGATCAGGGTGGATTTTCCCACATTCGGTCTGCCCGCGATGGTAATCATAACGGATTTTGTACTCATTTTTTCTCTCCCAAGTAAAATTCAAAAATCATCTGATCCTCTGCCTTGTCCGCGTGTCCGTCCATAAACAGCGTCGGAACGCCGCCCATCTTGCGGTAAAAGCCCTGTGCGGGCAGGTTATGACAGTTGCATTGGCAGAAGAATTTATCCAGTCCGCGCGCCTCACAGACCGTGCGCATATGGTCAAAGACGCGCCTGCCCAGCCCTTTCCCGCGATACTCCTCAAGGAAGTACAGCGCATTCAGGCAAAGCTCGAAGTCCCGATATACGCCGGCATGAGGCGGCCCGTAATAAAAGTAGCCGACGCAGTTCTCGCCGTCCGTCACAAGGTAATAATCCTGCTTTGGATCCTCTATCCACTTGCGGTCGCGCGCGGTATAGTAGGCGAGATCATACCGGTCAATCTTCTCGTCGGAATAAATGCCGCGATAGGTCGTTGCCCACACCTTCGGTCTTGTCGCCGCCAAAAGCGGCGCATCGTCAGGCGTTGCTTTTCGAAATACGATCATCGCTGCAGCCCCAGTTCCGCCGCGATCAGCTCCTCGCGCGTGCGCATCTGTCGCTTCATCTCACCCTCATCCAAGTGGTCATAACCAAGCAGATGCAAAATCGAATGGATCGTCAGATAGCCGACCTCGCGTTTTAAGGTATTGCCGAAGCGCTTTGCCTGATCTCTCGCACGCTCCAAAGAGATCGCCATGTCTCCCAAAGGAAGCAGCCCCGTCTGCGGGTCGATCAGCTCGCCGACATCCTTCGGAAATTCCCCCGGGGTAAAGGAAAACATCGGGAAGGACAGCACATCCGTCGCGCTGTCGATTTCTCTTGTCGTGCGGTTAATAGCGCGGATGCCCTCGTCGTCCGTCACAAGGACATTGATCTCACAGGGAACCTCGACACCCTCCGCCGCAAGCGCCGCCGTGATGCAGCGGTGCAGATGGATGGTCAGTGCGGGGTTTTTATCCCTCTTCTCGGAATAACGGACATAAATCTGATGCTTCATCGTTCCTGCTTCCTTCTGTAAACCTTTTTCTGCGCGGGCAGCTCTTTCTTTTCGCCTGTCTCATAGGCGGCGATAATACGCTGCACAAGGGCGTGGCGCACGACATCGCTTGCCGTCAGACGGCAAATGGCGATATCCGGAATGTTTTCCAAAATCCGCACCGCGTCCTTTAAGCCGCTCGTCTTGTCGCTTGGCAGGTCGATCTGCGTAATGTCGCCCGTGATGACGATCTTCGAACCGAAGCCGAGACGGGTCAGGAACATTTTCATCTGCTCACGCGTCGTGTTCTGCGCCTCATCGAGAATAATAAAGCTGTCGTCGAGCGTTCTGCCGCGCATATAGGCAAGGGGCGCAACCTCGATATTGCCGCGCTCCAGATACTTCTGATAGGTTTCCGCGCCCAGCATATCATACAGCGCGTCATACAGCGGGCGCAGATAGGGATCGACCTTGTTCTGCAGGTCGCCGGGCAGGAAGCCCAGCCGTTCTCCCGCCTCCACAGCAGGACGGGTCAGAATAATGCGGTTGACCGTCTTTGCGCGGAATGCCGCGACCGCCGCCGCAACTGCAAGATAGGTCTTGCCCGTACCGGCAGGACCAACACCGATGGTGATGGTATTTTTCCCGATCGCCTTCATATACCGCTGCTGTCCGAGGGTCTTTGCCTTAATGGGCTTTCCTTTTGCCGTGATGCAGACAACATCCTTTGCCATTTCGCCGATTTTGTCGTCATTGCCCGAGGAGACAAGGTCGATCAAATAGCGTACCTTCTGCTCATCGATCGCCTCTCCCTTTGCCGCCAGTGTCAGTAAACCCTCAATGGCGCGCGCGGCACGGTCGGCAGCCTCCTCCTCTCCGCTGACCTTCAGCTCCGTCCCTCGATTGGTGATCTTAACGCCGTAGGTCTGCTCGATGCGTTTGATGTTTTCGTCAAACGAGCCGAACACATTGATGATCTGCTCGATTCGTTCGGCATTGATGATTCGTTCACTCATTACTTTCTCCTTTGTATGGCTCCTCGATGGGGACGAGGCGCGCAATCATTTCGTTGCAGGTGCTTTTTACTTGCAAAACATACAGCCCGCCGCTTTCCAAAAAGCTTTCCTCCGTCTGCTCTATCGTTCCGGCAACCATAGCAGCGCGCGTTTGACGCTGCCACCCCTCCGAAAGTGCGTTGTGTGCGGCATCCGCATCAATCGTGACTTCCTTTTCCTCATATTCCCGATAGGTCACCGTCTCGACGGTTACGGGAAAAGTATAACCTGCAAGTGTAATTTTCTTTATGTCTATCATTTTATCACAACTGCCTATGTAAATTCCACTGTTTCCGCATAAATTTATTCTTTTTCTTCCGACGATCAGCGAAATTTGCGTCCATTCTTTGCCCGTATAGCTTTTTTCGGTACGCTGCGCGGGCATAACGACCGTTCCGTTGTGCCAAGTCTGCGCATAGATCTCCGCATCCGCGCAGACGGCACGCAGATAAAGGCCGTAATCCTCATAGCCGGAGACGAGGATCTGCCCCTCCTTAACTGCGTCGCCCCGCTTACATAGGCGCATCCCTTCCAAAACACGGTAATCTGTAATGACACCGTCACGCAGGGCGACAATCGACCCTGCTGCATAGGGCGGCTTTTCGGAGGAGGCAACGCTGCGTTCCGTTACGAGGATAGTCAGCTTTCCACCCGTCCGATTGACGGCAAGCCACGATAGCTCCGGTACGCGGTTGAGCATCTGCGCTCTTGTCATCCGGGAATCCACCGAGGGTGCCCATGTGCCGAAATGGATTCCAAGCTCCTCCAGCTGGCGCAGAACGGTTTCCTCATGTACCGTCTCCGCCCCTTCGACGCTGATTACCCAAACAAAGGACTGTAAAAAAAAGGTCAGACCTATCACAGCCGCCGCACCGAACGCCAAAATTGGACGTGCGCGAAGGGGTCTGAGCGTTTGCAGAAATCCGCGTTCGCGCAGGATCTCCACGGTACAAAAGCTGCGCACGGCAAGCGCTTCCAGCCTATTTTTCTCTTTCGACAGCATGGAAAGCTCTATCCGCAGCTCGTCCTTGCGGCACAAATCCCAAAAGACGATTCCTTCCTCCGCGAACAGATTGAAACACCGTTCCACATATGCGCCGGAAATGCAAACACGGATCTCTCCGCGCAAAAAACGAATGACAGGGTTCATAGACTTCACTCCAATTCCACCGCGCGGATCGTTCCGCAAATTTCCAACGTGTTTTTACTCATGCTGACAATGGAAAGCCCAAAGCCGACAACACGAATATTTCCGTGCTTCACGGCTACCTGAACAAGCGTATCCTCATATTGCGTAACGCCGTGATGGTTCTCAATACAGAGCCGCCTTTTGCCCCGAAGTATCACAAAAGGCGTTTCACTCAACGTTTCCGAGGGAATTGCAAGCTTATCGCTGAGAGTGTTCGTGAAATGCTTCTTCATTTTGCTCACCTGCCTGCAAACATTCTATGCGGAAGAAGTTCATTCTTTCCTTCTTGCGCATATATTCAACCAGGTGATGCTTGTGAAACGTAATCTTCGCTATCTTCTTCCGGCTCTCGGCATTGCGGCGCTCCTATGCTTCTCCTCGGAGGCTGCGGATGCCGTCAAAGAGGGCTTGCGTATTTGCGGCATGTCGGTCATTCCGGCGCTTTTCCCTTTTTTTGTCCTGACAAATTACTTCCTCGGTATTCGTTCCGCACGGCAGCCATCCCGTATGGCAGACAGGCTGATGTCCGCCTGTTTCGGCTTGCGCGGAAGCTGTATGACGCCGCTGCTGTTGAGCTTTATGGGTGGCTATCCGGTGGGTGTCTCCTGCACCGTGCGCCTGTATCAAGACGGCGTTCTTTCCAAGCGAGAGGCGGAGCGCCTGCTGCTGTTTTGCAACAATTCAGGACCGGCGTTCTTTTTCGGCGTGATCGGCGGTACGGTGCTTCACAGCGCCAGATCCGCTGCGCTGCTCTATCTTGCGCATATCCTTGCCGCGCTTTGTTGCGGGGCATTTCTGCGTATGCCGGAAAAGGAACGCTTGATAATTCGCCGCGTCGAGCCGCAACAAACGCAGCAGCGCGGTTTTTTGGATGCGATCTCCGCCTCCTGCGCCTCTCTCCTGCAAATCAGCGGGCTGATCGTCTTCTTTTCCGTTGTGCTCTCACTAATTGAGGCGAGCGGACTTCTGAAGCTTTTTCAAAGGGCACTTCCCTTCCTGCCTGCGCAGACCCTTAGCGCGATGCTCTGCGGCTTTTTTGAGCTGTCCGGCGGTGTTGTGCGTCTTAGCTCGTGCGTACACGCGGAGGAGCTTGCCGCTTTTTTGATGGGCTGGGGCGGCATTTGCGTACATCTGCAAGCCATGAGCTTTTGGAAGAGCGCACATTTCCAGCCGAGGGGCTACTTTGCTTCCAAGCTCCTGCACGGGATGCTCTCGGTACTATTCGTTCGACTGTTTCTCTCCCCCACACCGAAGCTTGCCGTTTGCGTCAGCACCATCATGGTATTTGGTATCTTTTTCCCGCAAATTCGTCAAAAATGGGGTAGAAATCTTCAGCGAAATACGGTATAATTATCAATGAGGTGAAAAGCCATGCTGTTTCGCAAAAAAATAGACCGATTCTGTTCCTATTGCGTTCACGCGGGAAAGATCGACGAGACCACCTATCTCTGCGCAAAAAAAGGCATCGTTTCCTCCTGTCACCGCTGCCGCAAATTCAAATATGACCCGCTGAAGCGCATTCCCACACGCATGAAACCCAAGGATTTCACCAAATGTGACGATTTGGATTTTTCCCTATAAGTAAAAGGTTCCGATTTCCACAATCCGCATGGAAATCGAAACCTTTTTCTTCTTTGCGGCTGCAACAGACGGCGCTTATTGAAGCAGCATAATCAGCGTGCCCGACACAATCGCGATAAGCCCGAGGGCCGTTTTTTTGGACAGCCGTTCGTGAAACACGAAGTAGGAAAACGCCATTGTCACTAAGATGCTGAGCTTGTCAATGGGAACAACGATGCCGGCAAACCCGTCGTGCAGCGCTTTATAATAGCAGAGCCAAGATGCACCGGTGGCAAGACCGGAAAGGCAAATAAAGCCAAGCTCTTTTTTTGAAATAGTCTTAATGGTTTTCTGTTTTCCCGTAACAAACACCATGACCCATGCCATGACGAAGACAACACCGGTGCGAATCGCAGTGCCCAAATTGGACTCTACGCCGGAAATGCCGAGTTTTCCGAGGATTGCCGTAAGACTTGCAAACACGGCAGAGCCGATTGCATAGATCAGCCAGTTTCCCTTTTTGCGCTCTTTGGGCGCAGCATCCTTCTTCTCTATCATCAAGAAAGTTCCGATGCCGAGGAGCAAAACGCCGACCGCCTTTGGGAGCGTCATCCTTTCATGCAGGAAAATGGTTGCCAGCAGGACGGTCAAAACCGTGCTGGATTTGTCAATCGGCACGACTTTATTGATGTTGCCAAGCTGCAGCGCTTTGAAATAGCAAAGCCAAGACGCTCCGGTAGCCATGCCCGAAAGAATCAGGAAAAGCAATGTCTTCCACTCAATGGCAGCGATCTGCTTCTGCGACCCGACAACAAACACCATGATCCACGAAAAAATCAGCACAACAACCGTGCGGATTGCCGTTGCGACCGTAGAGTCGGTATTTCGAATTCCGCACTTCGCCAGCACAGAGGTAATTCCCGCAAAAATTGCAGAGCCAAAGGCAAATAAGATCCACATTCTTTTCTCTCTCCTTGCGCGGACATCTCATCCGTGGTCTTTTCGAAAACATTATAGCACACGGCACAGGGATCGTCAATCTTCCTTGAAAGCTCCCGCGCAAAATGCAGGTTTTTGCATTTTGCGCGGGAGACTATCATACGCTCTATGTTCGAAAAGGGATTGCTTCAGGTTGCGCTTCGCAGAAGGATCAAGCCTTCTTGCGGGTCTTGATCATATCCATCGCGACTGCGGCAATGATGAGAATACCGGTGATAACCTCAAGGATGTAGTCACTGATCTCAATGCCGAACGGACGGGACTTACCGGCGTTCTCAATAACAGCCATCAGCAGCGTACCGATGAAAGTGCCGGTGATCGCGCCACGACCGCCTGCCAAGGACGCACCACCGATAACGGCAGCGGCAATGGCGTTCATGTCATAGCCTTCGCCGGTGTTCGGCATCGCACGGAGGATACGTCCGGCGAACATCATCGCGGCAACACCGTAGATGAGACCCGCAACGGAATAGACCATATAGAAGGTCTTGCGAACCTTGATACCGGACAGACGTGCGACCTCGATACCGGAGCCGATGACGAAGAGGTCACGACCGAAAACGGTATAACGCAGTACAAGGAATGCAATGACAGCCACGAGAATCCAGATACAGGCAAGGATCGGCAGGACACCGAAGACGTTGTAGTCACCGATCTTTTCGAAGAGCTTAATAAAGGTCTTGCCGTCCGCCTCAAAGAAGGAGACAGAGTTGCCGGAGCAGGCAAGCTTCAAAATGCCGCGGTAAATGGTCTGCGTGCCGAGGGTCGCGATCATCGCGGGAACATTCAGGTCGAAGATGATAACGCCGTTGATAAAGCCGCAAACGATACAAACGACAAAGTTCAGAATAATGGCAAGCCAAACAGGCTGACCTGCACGAATCATCAGCGCCATGGTCATGCAGCCGAGACCGGCAATCGCGCCGCCGGAAATGTCGATGCCGC
>JAEDOK010000052.1 GCA_016302005.1 Oscillospiraceae bacterium
ACGAAACTTTTTTTATTAGATTGCCACGTCGCTTCGCTCCTCGCAATGACACGTCGGGGGCTTTTTCGACACGCTGACCCGCCGATGCCGTTTGCGGTATCGGCGGGTTTTTGCGGTGATTATAGAATGAGAGCGAGGGCGAGCGTAAGAATGGTCGGCGCGGCGTCCTCGTTGCCCTCGGAGATCAGGAGCAGCAAAAGCGCGATCAGCAGCAGATCACCGCCGTCCATGCCCGGAAAAAGCACGGAGAGTGCGCTGTTCTGCGCTTGCTTACACTTGGGAGTCTGCTCCCTCGGCGGGCAGTCCTTCTGCGCGGGCGGCGGTGCGCATCCCTGCAAAGACGCTTGCTTCGGCTCGCGGTGTTCCGTGGGCGCGTCCCGTTTCGGTGCGGCATTTCGATCCGGCGGGCAAGGCGTTGGCTTTGCCTCCTGCACGGTCTGCCGACGGTACTGCCCGTTCGCATTTGGCATATATCGATGATACACGGCTTAACCTCCCCGTTTTCCGAACAGATCATTTTGCAGCGCGCTGCTTGCCAAGCGGGAGATGCGAGCGATCTGTGCAGCACGGTCAATTTTTTCTCGGCGCGCCGGCGCAAGATAGGGTTTGAGCGCCGACAGCAGCGCATCTTGACGGCTGTCCGTGTGTTGCAGCTGCTGCATCACGCCGATGATCGCGCGCATTGCTCCGTCGTCGATGGGCGGCACGGCGGGCTGCGGCTGCTCCTGCGCAGTTTGCTGCGCCGCGCCAAAGGACTGCGCAAGCGACATGATCTGCGCCATGCTGTCGGGATCGTTCAGAAGCTGTTGCAGCTTCTCCTCCAGACCCTCCGTGCCGATCACCTACCTTCCGTTCAGCTTTTTCAGAAGCGCCTCCGCCTCAGCCGTTTGTATGAGCGGCTTCAGTGCCTCCTGTGCGCCGTCAAGATTCCCTTTGCGGTATTCCTCCGCAGCCTGCTGCATTCCCTTACCGCCGTCACGGCCAAGCAGGGCGATGAGCTGTTTGCCTTCGGGAGAACCGAGCACCTGTTTCACCTGCTCGGCGGAAAACTGCGGAAATTTCTGCGATTCTTGCTTCATGGCGATTGCCTCCCTCTTGACGATCTGCTATAATATACTGTATGCAAGTACTTGTGAAAGGGTGACGCAATGAAGCTTTTGGTCGTGTCCGATTCCCATCGGGAGACGGAGCATATGCTGCTTGCGGTGCGGCGTGAGAGACCCGACGCGGTCGTCCACCTCGGTGACCATGCGGATGACGCCGACGCAATCGAGCGGGAGTTCCCTTACCTTCCTCTGTGCCGTGTGCGCGGTAACTGCGATTACTTTGAAAACAGGACGCCGGAACAGGCGCTTCTGCGTTGGGAGGGCGTGAAACTGCTCGCCGTCCACGGGCACCGCTACGGCGTGAAGGGCGGGCTCCTGCGGCTGCAATATGCCGCGAGGGAAAAAGAGGCGCAGGTAGCCCTGTTCGGGCATACGCACTGCGCTTACTGCGAGGAGCTGGATGGGCTTTGGCTGCTCAATCCGGGCGCCTGCGGCGGCTATATGCCGAGCTACGGCGTCATCGAGCTCCACGACGGCGCGGCGGAGTGCTGCGTCAAAGAAGTTTATACGGAGGAAGCGTTATGATTCTGGCAGTAGACATCGGCAATACCAACATCGTTCTCGGCTGCGTTGAGAATGACGAAATTCTGTTTGAGGCGCGCATGGCGACCGACCTGATCAAGACCTCGGATCAGTACTGCGCGGAGCTGAAGAACATGCTCAGCCTGTTTGAGGTCACGCCGGAGAAGATCGACGGGAGCATCGTCTCCTCCGTCGTGCCGCCGGTGATGAATTCGCTCAAGACCGCCATCCGCAAGCTGACGGGCAAGAGCTGCCTCATCGTCGGCCCCGGCATCAAAACCGGGCTGAACATCCGTATGGAGAATCCTGCGGAGATCGGCAGCGACCTGATTGTCGCAGCGGTTGCCGCCATCGCGGAATACGGCGCGCCGCTGCTGCTCGTTGACATGGGTACCGCGACGACCATCACCGCCATCGACCAAGAGGGCGCGTTTATCGGCGGCTGTATCTGCCCCGGCGTAAAGATCTCCATGGAGGCGCTGACGGGACGCACGGCGCAGCTCCCCGGCATCAGCTTGGACCGCCCGCAGCATGCCATCGGCAAAAACACCCGCGACTCCATGCGCAGCGGCATCATGTTCGGCGCGGCGGGAATGCTCGACGGGCTGCTCGACCGCATGGAGGCGGAGCTTGGCACGCCTGTGAAGGTCGTCGCCACGGGCGGCATCGCGAAATTCGTGATCCCGCTGTGCCGCCGCGAGATGATCTATGACCGCAGCCTGATGCTCAAGGGCTTGCGCCTGCTCTATCACAAAAATGTTAAATAACGCTGAAAAATGCGGCGAGGAAAAGGAAAAAGCCAATGCCGATGCAAAGCGTGACAACGCTCTCGATAAAGGCGGCAATGCTGCCGAAGCGTCTGCAGCGTCTCTTTTTTGGCATCACAGCCTCACGAGGAAGATAGGGAATTAAGTCGATCATGTTGTTCATCTTGACGGCTCCTTTCATTTGTTGTACACATTATAGCAAAAGGAGTGTCCGATAAATCGGACTGTAGAGGAGATTTTTATGAAAGAATTTGAGTATCCATCCAAGGGCGGCGGGAGCATCCATGCCTATCAGTGGCAGCCGCAGGACACGCCCGTCGCGGTGGTGCAGATCGTCCATGGAATTGCGGAGCATATGCTGCGGTACGACGATTTCGCACGCTTTCTGAATGCCAACGGCATGATAGTCGTCGGCGAGGATCACATGGGCCACGGAAGATCCATCGGCGACGGTACGCCGCTCTTTTTCGAGGGCGGCTGGGAAAACGCGGCAGACGACACTTACGAGCTGCTGCGCCGTACCCGCGCGGAATATCCGGATCTGCCGTACTTCCTTTTCGGACACAGTATGGGTTCCTTCCTGACGCGCACCCTCCTGTTCCGTTATCCTGACGCGGAGCTGCGTGCGGCGGTCATCTGCGGCACGGGCTGGCAGCCTGCCCCTGTTCTGTGCGCGGGCAGGGCGCTCTGCGCGCTGGAAAAGTGCCGCGTCGGCGGGAAAGGGCACAGCAAGCTGCTGAATAAGCTGATCTTCGGCGCGTACAATGCCAAATTCAAGGATGCGACGAGCGAAAATGACTGGATCTGCGCAAAGCGTGAGGTGGTGGATCGCTACAATGCCGACCCGCTCTGCGGCGGCATGGCGACCGTCGGACTGTCGCAGGATATGCTCGGCGGCATCGCCATGATCCAGAAAAAAAGAAATCTGTGCGCTATGCCGAAAAATCTGCCTGTCTTGTTCATCGCAGGCAAAAACGACCCTGTCGGCAATATGGCAAAGGGAGTGGAAAAGACTGCGCAAAAGTTCCGTGACAGCGGCATGACCGATGTCACCCTGCGCCTGTACGACGGCAGACACGAGATCCTGAATGAGGAAAATCACGCAACAGTCTACGCCGATGTCCGGGAATTTATTCTTAAGAATCTCTGAATGCAATACCGGTGCTATACACACTTTTGTATGGCAGGGATTGTCGGAACTCCTGATTGCGTAGATTAAAACTGCATAGATTGCCACGGGCGTAGGCGCCCTCGCAATGACCTGGAGGGGTTGCCCACTTGTCATTGCGAGGAGCGCAGCGACGTGGCAATCTATGCAGGAACTATCGAGTGCGTATAAACCTATTCGTCTGCACTGTCTGCCGCCTTGCAGTCTTTGGGGACGTGTCCCCGCCCTACAGGAGGCATTTTGTTACTTTTTTGTAATTATTTTTGTCAAATCTACTCGTAATAAGTCAAAGCGACCTTGACGAAAGTCGAATCGTCTGTTACAATGGGCTTGACATTATCCCGACAGGAGTGAAACTATGAAACGATTTCTATGCAGCCTCCTGCTGATCGTGTGTCTGCTCTCGGGGCTGATCCTGCCGGTGTTCGCCGTAGAAGGCGAGCAAGCGGAGCTTGAAATAGCCGCGCAGCAGACGGAGGAAGATCTGACCTCACAGGAGAACTTGGGGCAGACAGACGAGGAACTGCAAGCACAGACGCGTGCGCCGCAGCCGCTCACGACAAGCGAGGCGGGTATCGCCTTTATCAACGAGATGATGGGCGGCAGCTACGGCGGCACATCGCAGCTGGCAGGCGCGGAGCAGATCGTAAACAACTTTTTATCCAGCTATGACGTTTCTCTTAACCAGCAGCAGTTTGACGCTGTGGTTGACATTGTAATGCAATATGGCGACATTTTAACCGATACGTACAGCTGGTGGAAGGTGATCGTCTCCGGTAATTACACGGACGCCCAGCTTGCCTCGGCGTTTTGCGCGTGGGTCAAGGGCTCGGACGGCGTATTTTCGCAGCAGCGTCTGAACCGCCGCCTGCGGGAGATCAAGCTGTTCCTTTACGGCAGCTATTCCGGCAACTGTGAGGCGAACTTCCGCTATCTGATCTTTAACGCCAATGGCGGCACGCTGGACGATAATACTGTCTTGTGCTATCCCTACGGCGGTACTTATTCCGCCCTTCCGACGGCAAGCCGCAGCGGGAAATATTTTGCAGGCTGGTACACCGCGTCCAGCGGCGGCACGCATGTGTCCAATTCGGATGCGGTGACGCAGAATAACACAGTCTATGCCCATTGGTCGGATACCGCTGTGACGGATCCCAACGGGGAGGTGCAGACAGAACCGAATCCCGATCCGAGTCCCGAAC
This sequence comes from Oscillospiraceae bacterium, assembly GCA_016302005.1. The sequence continues at coordinate 4,766 of JAEDOK010000052.1, forward strand.
CCCTCCCGGAGCCGCCGGAATTGAAGACAAGCGAGGCGGGCGTGCAGTTCATCAAGGATCACGAGGGCTTTGTCCAATTTGCGACATGGGACTACAGCCAGTACAGCATCGGCTACGGTTCAGCCTGCGATCCTGCGGACTATCCGAATGGCATTACCGAGGAGGAGGCGGACTATCTCCTGCGGGTCATGCTGGCGGACATGGAAAAGACCGTCGATCAGCTGCTCGAAAAAGCTACCGTGGAGCATACGCAGACGCAGTATGACGCGATCATCAGCTTTACCTATAATCTCGGGCAGCAGTGGATGAACCCGGAGAAGAGGATCTATCAGTATATTCTCTATGGCGGTTATGACGAGATGGAGTTCGTCAATACCATGGGAAGCTGGTGCAATGCGGGCGGAAGCTTTGTTTCGGGTCTTGCGCGCCGCCGTATGGATGAGGCGAATCTCTACCTGAGCGGGGATTATACACTCGGTACAAAGAAGTATCTCTGCATCAGCTATAACGGCGCGACGGGTGAGCCGGAATACGCGTACCGTTATTATAAGACGGGCGAGGCGCTCGGTACGCTCCCAACGGCGAAGCGTGCGGGCTACAAGCTGCTCGGCTGGTATGACAAGCTCTCCGGCGGCAAAGAATATACCGCGCAGACGCTCGCACCCGCCTATGGCACCTGTACGCTTTACGCGCAATGGGAGGTGGACACCGATGCGCCGCCGGAGCCGGAGCCTCAGCCTCAGCCTCAGCCGGATCCGCTGCCCAATATCAGCTTTACGGATGTTCCTGAAAGCGCATGGTATTATGAATGGGTGGCGCGTGCGGTGCAGATCGGGCTGTTCAGCGGGATGAGCGAGACGGAATTTGCGCCGGAGAGCCATATGACCCGCGCGATGCTTGTCACCGTGCTTTACCGTATAGACGGTGCGCCTGCCGTAACGAGCAAGGCGCCTTTCACCGATGTGGCATCGGGACAGTGGTATTCCGACGCTGTCAACTGGGCGTATGCTAACGGCGTGGTCAACGGTATTACGCAGACGCGCTTCGGGCTGAACGAGGATATCACGCGGCAGCAGCTTACGACGATGCTCTACCGCTACGCCCGCAGCAAGGGCTGCGACTGCTCGACACTTGCGCAGCTCGATTCGTTTTCAGACACTGCTTCCGTTGCGGATTACGCCCTTGAATCCATGCAATGGTCGGTTGCCAACGGCATTGTCAGCGGCGACGGAGGGAGATTGCTTCCGAACGGAAAAGCCACCCGCGCCCAGTGCGCGAAGATGGTGGCAGTGTTCTACGATACTTTTGTCGTGACGGAGTGATACACGAAGAAAACGCCTCGACGCGAAGCAGTTCCTGTCAAGGCGTTTTCTTTTTCCATCTGCATGCGGGCTTATGCACCCTTTGCAGAGCGTGGTACGTTTAGCATGGTGCCGGCATGAGATTGCCACGGGCGCAGGCGCCCTCGCAATGACAATGAGGAGGCTTTTCATGTCATTGCGAGGAGCAACGCGACGCGGCAATCCCGTGCAGGCACGACCGGCGGCGTATGCTCCTGCGCGTCTGGCAGGGAAATGTCCGGGATGCGCAGGAAAACAATAAAAATTTTTATACAGTCCGATTTATTGGACAGGGAAAGCGCTATACTTCAAGCAGAAACGACGAAAGGAAGTCAGAGTATGCTTTGGAGTATCGTATCGGTCAGAGGTCATTATGAGGTTTTCTCCGCAGACGGAAGGTTTCTGTTTTCCGCAGATACCAAGGCGGAGGCAATGGAGGAGTTGAGCGAGTGGGAGGAAGAACTTATCGCCTGACGCTTGCCTATGACGGCACGCGCTATCGCGGCTGGCAGCGGCTGCCAAACGGCGCGCTCACCGTGCAGGGGAGCGTGGAGCGGGCACTTTCCGAGCTGTTCGGGCAGCCGATTGAGGTCAGCGGCAGCGGGCGGACAGACGCAGGCGTCCATGCCGAGATGCAGGTCGTCTCCTTTTCCGCGCCGGAACGACCGCTTGAAGCGACGCTTTCACAACTGCGCAGACACCTGCCGGAGGATATCGGCGCACTCTCGCTGGACTACGCCGGCGACCGCTTTCACGCGCGCCTGTGCGCGACGGAAAAGACCTATGTTTATCGGGTTTGGAACAGCGAGCTTCCCGATGTGTTTTGGCGGCGCTTTCGTGTGCAGCTTCCGCAGAAGCTCGACCTTGCAGCGATGCAGGCTGCGGCGGAGCGGATGGTCGGAACGCATGACTTTAAGGCGTTCTGCGCGAATAAGCAATTCAAAAAATCTCCCGTCCGCACGCTCAAAAGTCTGAAAATTGAGACGGAAGGTGCGGAAGTGCGCTTCGTGCTGACAGCGGACGGCTTTTTATACCATATGGCGCGTATCCTTGTCGGCACGCTGTTGGAGATCGGCATGGGCAGGCGCGAGCTCGCGTCTGTCGAGGAAATATTTGCCTCCCGTCGGCGCGAAAGTGCAGGGGAGACTGTGCCCGCAAAGGGGCTTTGTCTGAAGGAGGTGCGGTACGATTGAATATTCAGATTTTCGGAAAAAATAAATGCTTTGAAACAAAAAAGGCGGAGCGGTATTTTAAGGAGCGCCGCATCAAGGTGCAGAACATCGACCTGCTGCGCTACGGGATGTCGAACGGCGAGTTTGAGAGCGTCCTGCGCGCGGTCGGCGGTGTTGACAAGCTGATCGACTGGGAGAAGAAATCGCCCGAGATCGACCTGATGCGCTATATGGATGACCGGATCGCCAAGGAGGACAAAGTGTTCGATCAACCGGAGCTGATGAAAACGCCGATCGTTCGCAACGGAAAAAAAGCGACCGTGGGCTATTGCCCTGAGATTTGGAAAATATGGGAGGAAGAAGCGTGAAACTCGATACTGTCAGAATTTTGAAGAATATTTTTTACATCGGCGGCATGGCAGCGGCGCTGATCACATGGTTTTTACCGGATGGCTGTCCGAGTGGTGTCAAGACGGGGCTTTTGATTGCCGCCTGCGCCCTCGTTGTTGTGGGCTTCGTGGTCACACTGCTGTTTTACCGCTGCCCAAAGTGCAAGCACAATTTCGCGGTGAATGAAAAGCTGCCGGATGTCTGCCCGAATTGCGGCGAGCCGCTGAAGAAATGAACCGGACGATCTCTCTCCCGCCGAAGACCGCCGCCGTTTTACAGCGTCTGTCTTCGGCGGGGTTTTCTGCTTACGCAGTAGGCGGATGCGTCCGCGACAGTCTGCTGGGCACCGCGCCGCAGGACTGGGATATCTGCACCAATGCGACACCGGAGGAGATCGTTGCCTGCTTCTCCGAGGAACGGACGATCCTGACAGGGGTGCGCTACGGCACCGTAACGGTCTTGCTGGACGGAGAAGCGTTCGAGGTTACGACTTACCGCGCAGAGAGCGTCTATTCCGACAACCGCCACCCTGACGAGGTGCGCTTTCTAAGCTCCCTGCGCGGCGATCTTGCGCGGCGGGATTTTACCGTCAATGCGATGGCTGCCGATGCGGACGGCGCGGTCGTTGACTGCTTCGGCGGCGCGGAGGATCTGCGAAACGGCGTGATCCGCTGCGTCGGCGCACCTGAGGAGCGTTTTGCGGAGGATGCGCTGCGGATCATGCGTGCGCTTCGTTTTGCCGCAAAGTTAGGATTCTCCGTTGCGGAGGAGACCGCTGCCGCCGTCCATGCGCAGCGGGAGCGTCTGCGCTCCGTTGCGCCGGAGCGGCTGCGCAAGGAACTGAAGGGGCTGCTCTGCGGCAAAAATGCGGCGGCGGTGCTGGCGGAATTTTCCGATGTGCTTTGCGTGCTCCTGCCGGAGCTTGCGCCGTGTATCGGCTTTCGGCAGTATAATCCGCACCATGCCTATGATGTTTGGCAGCACACGCTTTGCGCCCTGCAGGCATCGGAGCCGCAGGAGGCGCTGCGTCTTGCCGTGCTGCTGCATGATATCGGAAAGCCTGCGGTCTTTACCATGGATAAAAACCTGATCGGGCATTTTTACGGTCATGCGGTTGTCAGCGCGGCAATGACGGAAGCGATCCTTCACCGTTTGCACTATGACAACGCGACGCGCAGGCTTGTCACAACACTGGTGGGCGGGCATGATTTTGCGCTGCTGCCGACGGATGAGCGGCGGCTGCGGCGGCTGCTCGCACGCTACGGGGAGGACACCGTGCCTCTGCTGCTGCGTCTGCGCCGTGCGGATCGCCTCGGCAAGGGGACGGAGGAGGCGGAAGCGATCGAGACCATGACGCAGCGGGCGGAGACGCTGCTTGCGGATGTTCTGCTTGGGGAGCAATGCCTCTCCCTGCGCAAGCTGAAGATCGGGGGCGACGATATCCTTGCGATGGGAGTCCCTCCCGGGAAGCGCGTCGGCACTCTTTTACAGCAGCTTTTCGACGCCGTGCTGGACGGAAAGCTTGCTAATGAGCGGGGTGCTCTTGTGAATTATGCACAAGCTTTGCTTTCAGGCGAGGAAAATGATTGACAAAATCGCTGAAACCATGTAAAATATACCTTTAGAAGAAATTCTAAGGGGGATCATTATGAGTAGCTTTGTGATCAGAGGCAATCTCTGCTACAGTATAAATAGAAATCAAATTGCAATCAGACCGCAAGCCTATTTGGTGTGTGAGGATGGCATTTGTGCCGGTATCTTTGACGCGCTGCCGGAGCGCTATGCCGCCCTCCCGCTGAGTGATTTCGGGGATCGGCTGGTGATCCCGGGGCTGACTGACCTGCATATCCACGCGCCGCAGTTTGCGTTCCGTGGGCTGGGAATGGATATGGAGCTGCTGGACTGGCTCAATACCTATACCTTCCCGGAGGAGTCAAAATACGCGCAGCTTGACTATGCCGACCGCGCTTACAGTCAGTTCGTCTCATATTTGCGCCGCAGCGCAACGACCCGCGCCGTTTGCTTTGCCACGATACATACGCCCGCGACCGAGCTGCTGATGGAAAAAATGGATAACAGCGGACTGATCTCCTATGTCGGTAAGGTCAACATGGATCGCAACAGTCCCGACTACCTGCGCGAGGAGAGCGCGGAAAAATCCGTTGCGGCGACCGAACAGTGGATTTGCGAGACGAAGTCGCGCTTTGCAAGGACGAAGCCGATCGTAACGCCGCGTTTTGTCCCCTCGTGCAGCGACGCGCTCCTGCAAGGGCTGCGCGGCTTATTGGAAAAGTACGCGATGCCGTTGCAGAGCCATCTTTCCGAAAATTTCGGAGAGATCGCATGGGTCAAGGAGCTTTGCCCCGATGCCGAGTTTTACGGCGAGGCTTATGATCGCTTCGGACTCTTCGGCGGCGATCATCCCTGTATCATGGCACACTGCGTCCACTCGTCGGAGGAAGAGCTGGAACTGATGAAGAAAAACGGCGTGTTTATCGCGCATTCGCCGCTGTCCAATACGAATCTCGCCTCCGGCGTCGCGCCGATTGCCAAGTATATGGAGGCGGGCTTGCGCGTCGGACTGGCGTCGGATGTCGCCGGCGGCGATACGGAGAATATGTTCCAAGTGATGGCGGGCGCGATCCGTGCGTCGAAGCTGCGCTGGCGGCTGCTGGATCAGGAGGTCAAGCCGCTCACGGTCGATCAGGCATTCTATCTTGCCACCCTCGGCGGCGGCAGCTTCTTCGGCAAGGTCGGCAGCTTTGCTGACGGCTACGAATTTGATGCCCTTGTGCTGGACGATTCCGCTTTGGAGCATCCGCAGGAGCTGACCCTCCGCGCGCGGCTGGAGCGCTGCATCTATCTGGCAGACGAGCGCCATATCGCCGCAAAATTTGTCGCCGGCACGCGCCTTTTTTAAACGAAGCGCTGCATAAAAGCGGAGATCCCCTGTAAAGGTGAGAGACTGTCATCTTTGCAGGGGATCTGTGTTCAATAGGGAAAGCAAACCCTTTCCGCCCTCGCCGAAAAGAGTTGCCGGATGACTTATGGTATGGAAGGTAAGCGGTAGCGTTTGCAGGATAAGGCTGCATTGCTTCCTTATACCAATCACCAATTAAAATGTGCAACGCACATTTTAATTGCGATACC